>NZ_JAHQUN010000070.1:0-19630 GCF_019052485.1 Bacteroides sp. MSK.20.82 | reverse complement strand
TTCAAATATACACTTATATTTTGTTGTGATATTTAATACTGCAAATGTAAATGTGCCAAAACTCCCCTTTTAACGAAATCATCCTCGCTACAACTATCTTTGTGGCGAGGATGGATTTTTAATTAATATTCCCGTATTTCATTCTTATAGATTTTTACTTCTACCAGCTTTTGGGCGTTTACATCCGAGACCCAAAGAGTGTTTTGGTCTACCAGCAGCTTCTCGGGTTTCTTAAAAGTATATCCTTTGACGGACTTAAAACTGTTTTCCCAGTTCCCTTTGGTTCGGTCATAGATAAATAGAGACCCGTTTTGGGCAGATAGAATCATTCGATTTTCATGCAACGCGATGCCGCAGGGATTGAAGCTCAGAGGGAGCGTTTTTTCTGTGTCAATCAGTATCTTCTGATCTCCTTTTTCTATCAGTGTGGTGTCGATGGCTTGAATTTTCTGATTGCCGTATTGCCCGAAATCAGCAAGATAAACGATACCGGTGGAATCCTGCACCATCTGATGAGAATGGAAACCGTTATTCACATCCATTCCATCTCCTTTACTGCGGCAATAGAAAGGAACTTTCTGATAATTCTCCAAAGTTACGTCAGCTTCCCGGTAGACTAACAGATTCTTTTTGGTACGAATCATGATATTTCCGTCCGGTGTGATAGCCATAGCGTGAGAGTGTACCATCTGATTGATTCCGTCTCCCCAGTTACCTGTGCCGATGCGTGTGATGAACTCCAGCGTCCGTACATCGAATACATCTATTCGGGAACTTATGTTTGCAAGGTACAGCCGGTTACCGGATATTCCGATCGCTTCAATCTTATCCGGAAACTTCTGTTCTGCCTCTTTATATTTCCAGCTTTTGAGCGAAGCCAGATGTCGGTTCTTGTTCCGGTCATAAAGTTCCAGACTAAAAGCTCCGCTTTGAATATTGGCTACAAAAAGAGTATCTCCTTTTATGTAAGTAGGTCCGGGGGTGAATTGACCTTCAGCCAAGGCGAAGTCTGTGGCGGATAACTGTCGTGCCGCTTCGTATGAATAGTAATAATAGCTTGTATATGGCTCTGCGGGTTTTGTAGCCGAGCGGACTTCCGGGTTTTCTTCTTCCGAGCAACTACCTGTGATTAATGCCATTAGTAACAGACATCCGGTATATAATTTTTCTTTTCTCATGTCTTCTTCTTTTTTAATTCAACTTTTCTACAGGGATTCCCGTTACTGTATGTGCATTCCGGTCTACTATGAACAATGTCTGCCGTGCCATTGACATCTTTTCCACGTTACTGAAGGTGTGTCCTTCGACAGTTGTGTAATCCTTAATCACAGTCCCTGTCTCCGGATTGACTTCGGCCAGGGCGATAGGCTGATTCTTGTCTGTAGCAAAGGAGACGAACATTCGTTTGCCGATAAATGCAATGTCGTACGGCGAATAAGAGGTCAGATTAATGACCCGTTGGGCTTTCCATTCCACCTGTTCGCGCATTGCCTGAAGGTCGAATACATAAATCTTCTTATTTCCCTGGTGGGTGGTATAAAGTAACCCGTCGTTGCCGATTGTCTGCCCGTAAGTACCCATTGCCTCTCCCATATTCGATGTCCGGCAATAATTGGGCACATTTTTGAAGCTTTTTCCGGGGACAATATCGTCTTCGATAAATACACATACCCGTTTCTTATCTCGGATAAACACGCATCCCCGGTGTACCAGTACATCGAAAGCATGAACCGTTTGGTTGCTTCCTTCTCCCCAAGAGCCTGTGCCGATGGTTGCCACCAGTTCAAAAGTCTTTTCATCAAAAATATCAGTCCGGCTTTGTTCGTTTGTAACGTAAATCTTACCGTGGGCTACGGTCACGCCGTTCGGTGTTGCGGCAAATCCCTTTGTTGCCCCTCCTTCCGTCCACTCTTTCAGGCTTTTTATGTGCGTCAGTTTGCCGTTCTGCTCTTCCAGAATCTCCAGACTGAAATTTCCGCTGGCATTGTTCACGATGTAGATTCGGTTGCCATATACACAGACATCCTTGGGCGCAAAAGTCGATTCCGTGGCTTGGGGAATATCTTTGTAGGTGATGATGCAGGAGAGTGGTGTTCCTTGCGCAGTATCCTCATCCTCTTCTTTCAATATCGGCGATAGTCCACCGTCGATTGCATCCAGTTCAGGGTCTTCGATGATGTATCGGGAAGCGTTGTATTTTGAGCTGCCATAAAGTTTGCCATAGCGGCGGGTGTGCATGAATCTTCGTGAGTACACCGGAAGTTTCTTTTCGATGCATAGTTTGTTGTATACGGTGGCGCAGAGGGTAATCCATCCGGTTCCCGTTTGTTCGTAAGTCATGTTTCCGCTGTGCCCGTAGCCGAGGCAATGACCCAACTCGTGAAACGTGGCGCTGGTGTGCGCTCCGTCGTCTGCGTAGTGTTCCAGAAAGCACCATTCGTTGAGTCCATAAGTTTCTCCGCCTCCCAGTCCGTCTACGGTTGTCACTTTCCCGATAACGAAGCCGGAGTGGTTGATTACTTTTTTGAGGAGCATATCGATGTCAATAACAGTTTTGTTGGCGTCACTATGCAGTTTGCCTCTGTATTTTTCCAGTTCTTCGGCAAATTCCTTTGACGAGAACATATAGCCGTAGTTCAGCATCATTGCTACCGCTTCCCGGGCGTGAGCCGGATAAAGTGGATAGGCCCATGAACCGGTCTGACTATAGGCGGAGAAACGTACGTTGTATTTGGACTTGGTGGAAAGCAGTTTTTGATAGTATTTGTCATTACATTCTATTTCCAGTTTGAAGTCGGCTGCGGACAGGTGTGGATTTGCCATAATCTGGATTTCTTTTCCTGAACGGGTGATGTAACGCTTGCTTTGCGTCAGCATCGGCAGTTCCTTATGAAATTCAGTGAAAGCTGGGAGCACATCGAACTTTGCCAGTTGGAATGCTTCTTCATATCCGCTGATGGTTGCCCACACAGTCACCTCCTTGACAGGACGGGGCGAATAGAAACGGATAAATAACTCTTGCTGCTCGGTGATGCTGACTTGCAGGGGCTGGTTTACTCTGAATCCCCGCTGGGTGTTATTGAATAGAATCGTGGCAGGCTCATCATCCTGAAGCATTAATTTGAAAACATCCGGAGTCAGGTCTTTCTCTGCTATCCGGATTATTCCATACGGGTTCTCTGTTGTTTCGCTGTCTGTGTCTGCCGGCGTTTCTATTAAGTCGTCTTTGGTGCAGCTTTGCAGTCCCCATATACAGAAAATAAGAAAATAGGTGAAACGAAAGATTCTGTGGAATATCATATTTCTTTTTTTAGTTTGCGGGCGGCAAAGGTATAAAAAAAATGTTTATCACCATTCATCCTGCTTTTTTTCCCTTATCTTAGTGGCGTAATAAAAAACAAACAACTATGAATCAAACACGTTGTATCGTAATTTTGTCTATTCTTGCTCTTTTTGTAGCAAGCGTATCTGTTGCCGGAAATATCTCTCTACCGGATGCTTCTCAAAAGGTTTTTGAAGGAAAACCATGTATTAACTCTCCCCGGGCGATTGGCAATTATCCTGCCAGTCCTTTCCTCTTTTATATTCCTACTACCGGTCAGCGGCCGATGGAATGGAGTGCGGAGAAACTTCCGAAAGGATTGAAACTGGATTCGAAAACAGGGATTATCACAGGATCAGTAGCTTCTAAAGGTGAATATACCGTCACTCTTAAAGCTAAGAACGCATTGGGGACCAGTACGGAAAAGCTCGTGATCCGCATTGGTGATGACCTGTTGCTGACTCCTCCCATGGGTTGGAACAGTTGGAATACTTTCGGGCGACATCTCACCGAAGAGTTGGTTTTGCAAACTGCGGATGCGCTGGTAGCCAACGGAATGCGGGATTTAGGCTATTCCTATATTAACATCGACGACTTCTGGCAGTTGCCCGAACGGGGAGCTGACGGACATTTGCAGATTAATAAAGATAAGTTCCCGCGTGGAATAAAGTATGTGGCAGATTATCTGCACGAGCGCGGTTTCAAACTCGGAATTTATTCGGATGCAGCCGATAAGACTTGTGGCGGTGTATGCGGCAGTTACGGCTACGAAGAAGTGGATGCGAAAGATTTCGCTTCGTGGGGTGTCGATTTGTTGAAGTATGATTATTGCAATGCTCCTGTCGACCGGGTGGAGGCTATGGAGCGCTATGCAAAGATGGGAAAGGCGTTGCGTGGTACGGGACGTTCCATCGTGTTCTCCATTTGTGAGTGGGGACAGCGCGAACCTTGGAAATGGGCAAAACAGGTAGGCGGACATTTGTGGCGCGTTTCGGGAGATATAGGCGATGTCTGGAACCGGGAAGCCAACAAGTTGGGCGGGCTTCGTGGTATCCTGAATATTCTTGAAATCAATGCTCCTTTGAGTGAATATGGCGGTCCTTCCGGTTGGAATGATCCGGATATGCTGGTAGTTGGTATCGGTGGTAAGAGTATGAGTATCGGATATGAATCGGAAGGTTGCACCCACGAACAGTATAAGTCTCATTTTGCATTATGGTGTATGATGGCTTCTCCATTACTTTGCGGAAATGACGTGCGAAGTATGAATGACAGTACATTGCAGGTTCTGTTGGATAGGGACCTGATTGCTATCAACCAGGATGTGTTGGGCAAGCAGGCGGAGCGCAGCATCCGTGCAGATCATTATGATATTTGGGTAAAGCCGTTGGCTGACGGTCGCAAAGCGGTAGCTTGTTTTAACCGGGCGGATACTCCACGTACTATAGAATTAAATTCAAAAACGGTGGAAGACCTGTCTTTGGAGCAGGTGTATAGCCTTGACAGCCGTTCTATGGAAAATGCTGCGAATAACATAATGGTGGACTTGGCGCCTTACCAATGCAAGGTTTATATCTGTGGAAAGCCGAAAAAATAGTCAATGACAGTACTGGAATGACAGTAATAAATCTCTGAGGTAAAATAAAGAAAGGTTGGGGCATAAAAAAAGGAGCAACGCCTTGCTCCAACCTTTGTTAACCTTAAATCTAATACTATGAAAAAAATCACATGACAAATGTAAGTCTTCTTGCTATTCCTTCCAAATAATATTCTTGTATTTGCGTCTCTTTTGATTTCTTTCACGGATTTTCACTGTTATCGCACACAATGGGTCTGAATTGAGGAATCTCAGCCTTTTTATTAACTAACAAGTTTGTTACTAACAAAGTTGTTAGTAACAAACTTGTTAGTCATTGACGATGCAATCCTTGCTTATGTGCCAGTACTCCAGTTCTTTAATTTGTTATTAACGCTCGAAGGTCTTGAGGACTTGACAAAGGCTTTTTTATGTTGTATATTTGTAGTCGTAATAACAACAATAAAATTCAAATCAAAACTTAGAAACGAATGAGAGGAATCTTATCTTTTGCTGCACTGGCTGCGATGTACTTCCCCGGATGTACAACGAGTAAAAATGCGGTGCATTGTCTCAGCCGATGGATTAAAGGTTGTAACCCGTTGGTCAAAGAACTTATACCGACAGGTTACTTGCCGTACAATCATCGGTTTTTGACATCAAAACAGTATAAGATCATAACAAAACATCTAGGAGATCCTTATGAGGATTAGGGCATAAGTAGCCCGGCAATGAGCAAAAGGCTGCAAACTTTTACGGAGTTTGCAGCCTTTCTTGTTGCATAAATTCAAGAAAAAGAGATTTGAAAGGCGTATCGGCGTTTTTAATAAACTTGGGAACCGTTTCTAATAAACGATGAAAGAATTTATTAGAAACTCAAATACGGTTTTAGTATACAGTGTCTATGTTTTTCATTGTGGGTAAATCGGGAGAAGGCAGTATCGTATTCATTGGATTAGTATATTGGTAAATTTGCATGACTATTTTTACCTTTCTCTCATAGACCGTTTTGTATGACAAAGTATCATGTTGCTTTTTCGTTGGTTATACTATAATGCAGCTAATTTGTACGTAATTCTATTTGAGCAAACAGAATAATTCGTTTATTCGCATATGATAAATACCGAAATGAGTATTATTGCTCTATTATATATATGTATATTCGGTTTTCTAAAATTATAAAGCTATGAGAAAGCACACTTTTCTATTTATTATCTTTTTGTATGTTGGCATCTGCATACAGGTTAAGGCAACAGATCAAAGAGGGGAATATCTCGTCATAGGTAAAGATACATTGGAAATGTTTACTTGACCATTGGGAGATAGTGAGACTCTGAGTAAGCAGGTAAAGAATTGTATTTCGAAGCGCTCCTTCTCTACTGATTGCGGGCGGGGGTATGTCGGTATATGGAGACTGGAAACCGACAGACTCTATTTGGAGAAACAGCAATGAACGCACTTTGGAAAAAAAATATTCATCTGTATAGTCGATTGAAAATAAGCGAATTACTTTAGGATATTTACTGCTTTAAAGCCATTGAAAGGAGACACAAGGGGGACTAAAGGGGACTGGACGGTTTGCGCCCTGTTATATCTTTGCAGAGTCATTCAGACAAAACGGAATGGCAAACAGATAACCTTTATTTTTTTAACCATTTAAACTTTAACAATTATGGCTTTAGAGTATGTAGTAACAAAAAGAGTGTTCGGTTTTGACAAGGACAAAAACGAAAAGTATGTAGCAAAGTCGGTTCGTTCCGGCAGAGTAAGTTTTTCCAAGATGTGTGGCAAGGTGAGCCGTCTTTGTGGAGTTCACCGCAAAGTTGTGGATCTGGTCGTCAGCGGTCTTGTCGATATGATGGCGGAGGACATTGACGACGGAAAGAGTGTTCAGATGGGTGAGTTCGGCATCTTCAGCCCTACCATTCGCGCTAAGAGTGCGGATGACGAGAAGGAAGTATCATCTAAGTCAATCGTCCAAAGAAAGATCCTTTTCTATCCTGGAAAAATATTCAAGACCACGTTGGATGATATGAGTATTACCCGTCGTGCGGAGTTGGATACGGACTATACGGACGGAAGTAGTAACAATGGCAGCGGTAGCGTAAAACCTAATCCCGGTGGAGACGGAGGAAAGGGTGATGAAGAAGCGCCGGACCCGACTGTATAAATCTTCTGTACTTTCTTTTTAGGTAGCAGACAGCGTGGGAAAGGCTTATTGAAAAGTTGCAAATGCACAGATAATCGGTTATACTCGATTTTCTGTGCATTTTTTCTTTATATAATGCCTTGGTGTATCTATTGTTTCCTCCTTATTTGCTTCTAAACTTGCAAATTCGTTCCAATCGTTTCACAGAACCTTCCATGTCCTGTTTTTTGTTCTGCTAGTATGATTTAGTTTATATTATAACTTCTATATTTGTTCACAGAAACGAACAATTATGAAACACGGAATCTATACATGCGTTATTCTCATGGCATTTCTTGCTTTATCAGAAAGTGTGTATGCAGTGGTTCCGGTTTTCACGATTGCGAGTGACACTATCAGGCGGGTGGTGATATATTTCGATCAGGAAGAAACAGATGTTGATTCCTGTTATAAAACTAATAATCAAGAAATTAATGTTTTAGATTCTTTGCTTGAGGAAAGAATAAATTCAAGATATATCACTGCGCTCAATGTGGTCACTTTTGTATCGCCTGACGGAGATTCGGTTTACAATGCCGCATTATCTGTCCGAAGAAACAATTCGATGAGAGAGTTCTTAAGGCAACGTTATCCGTATGTTGATGTCGAAAAGATTAAACTTACTTCTGAAGGAGAAGACTGGTCTGAACTTCGTAAGTTGGTGGCGTCGGATTCAGACTTGCCGGACCGGGAAGAAGTCTTGATGTTGATAGATTATCATCGGGATAACATCGTGAAGCGAAAAGAACTGTTGCAGAAGTTGAATCAGGGAATGGCTTACCGATATATTGTCCGCAACGTGTTACCTAAGTTGAGACGCGCTGAGATTACGGTTGTCCGCAAAGTTCCGGAAATGGAAAAGAATATTTTTGAACCGGTATCTTCTGTCTCCGGATTGTTTGTTTCAAAGCAGGAAGAGGCGCTTCCGAGCGATCAACCTGATAAGCCGGAGGGAGAAAGTAAAGAGAGTATGGCTTATGAGGTGGTAGTGTCGGAGGCAGAAGGGCCGGTTGAAAGTAAAACGGTGCTTGCAGTGAAGAATAATCTGTTGTACGATTTGGCGTTGGCGCCAAATCTGGAAGTAGAGATTCCGGTAGGCAAAAGGTGGTCTTTAAATGCTGAATACAAATGTCCGTGGTGGCTGAACAGTAAACATGATTTCTGTTATCAGCTTCTTTCGGGAGGAGTGGAAGGACGTTGCTGGTTGGGCAATCGTCAGAAGCGCAACCGGTTGACAGGGCATTTTGTTGGGCTTTATGCTGAAGGTGGAATTTACGATTTCCAGTGGAAGGGCGACGGTTACCGGGGCGATTATTACGGAGCTGCGGGAGTGACCTACGGGTATGCGCGGCAACTGGCTCGCCATCTGTCGCTCGAATTTAGCTTCGGCATCGGGTATCTGACAACAGAATATAAGAAATATACTCCTTACGAGGGGGATATCGTGTGGACAACTAGTGGACGTTATAACTTTATAGGTCCTACCAAGGCGAAAGTCTCTCTGGTATGGCTGATAAAAAGAGGGAGATAAGGACGTTATGCAAGATACAAGATACATACTTCTTGTGCTTCTGTCCTCGCTGCTGATGCTGACCGGATGTAGCCGTCGCGAACTATTGGATGATTATCCCGTAAGCGGGGTAGATATAAAGTTAGATTGGAACGGTGTTACCGATAAGTTGCCGGAAGGGGTTCGGGTGATTTTTTATCCGAAGAGTGCGGAAGGCAGAAAGATTGATACATACCTTTCAGTAAGAGGTGGAAAAGTAAAGGTGCCGCCGGGGCGTTACTCGGTAGTGGCTTACAACTACGACACTGAAACGGTGCAGATCAGAGGAGAGGAAGCCTATGAGACGATTGAAGCATTTACAGGCTATTGCAATGGTCTGGGAATAGCGGGAACGGAGAAAATGGTATGGGGACCTGATCCCTTATACGTAGTGCAGATCGATGATTTACATATAGCGAACAGTGAAGAAGAGCTTCTACTGGATTGGAAACCGAAATTAGTGGTAAAGACCTATTTTTTCAAGATCAAGGTGGAAGGACTGGAATATGTTTCTTCAATTGTAGGCAGTGTGGAAGGTATGGCGGGTTGTTACTGTTTGGGCAGATGTTGCGGGATGATGTGCGATGCTCCTATTTACTTTGAGGCGCAAGGGCGTTCGGGTGAAGTAACGGGTAGTTTTACTGCTTTTGGAATGCCGGAGGCCGCGATAAGCCGGGCAGGTGACAAGATAAAGCTGACACTGGCTTTTATTAAAGTAGATAAAACCGTGCAGAAAGCGGAGATTGATATAACGGAGGTGGTTACTTATTCTGAGAGTGGAGGTAGTGGAGGAGGAAATGTTGATGAACCTCCCACGGAAATAGAGTTGCCACTTGATGAAAAGGTTAAGGTTGAGAAGCCGACTACTAATCCGGATGGCGGAGGTGGTGGTATTGGTGGAGATGTTGGTGATTGGGGCGATGAGGATGAAGTGGTTCTGCCTGTTGAGTGAGATTAAACATAAACAAATATAACAATATTAACGAATTAAAAAATACAATTATGAAAAAGATTTTATTGGCTATTGCAGCAGTTGCAACAATTACAGGTTGTTCACAGAGTGAAGAGTTTGAGAATCCGGGACAAAAGGCGGAAATTAATTTTAGTACAGCAGTAACTAGAGCAACTGCACTTGATACAGAAGGTTTACAAAATGCTGGTTTCCAGGTTTATGCATATAATACAGGAACGACAGAAATGTCTACTACTGCGGTTCTTCCGTCTTCAGCATGGATAGCTAATAAGGCAACTTATGCTAGTACTTGGTCAGTAGCAGGAGGTCCGTATTACTGGCCATTAGATGAAAATTTACAGTTTTTTGCTTATTCTCCGTCAGATGGAGTTACATATACTGGTCCTGATGGTACTATTGCGGGATATCCTAAATTTACTTATAAAGTAGGGGATACGGCTGCCGATCAAAAAGACTTAGTTATTTCGTCCGTGTTGAATCAGACTAAGGAAACGGATAAAACAGCACCAGTTGTTTCGTTAAATTTTAAACATGCATTGACTCAAATTAATGTTCAGGTGATTAAAGGAAGTACAGATTATACCTACGAATTTGCAGCTGATAATGCTGTTACAATAAGTGGCATTAAAGGCGAAGGAACCTTTGCTTATACAGGAGCTGACACTGGCGATTGGACGCCAGAAGGCACTGAAGCGACGTATACATATACTTTAGGTGATTTTACTGACGGGACAAGTGCCATTGTTCCTGGTAATGCACTGATGTTGATACCACAAGATATTACTGATGCTAAAATAACGATTAGGTATAACACAAAGAAGGGCGATAGCTATATATTTAAAGGATCAAAAGAGATTCCTTTGAAGTCTACCACAGCATGGGCTTTTGGAACTAAAATTTTGTATAAGCTGACTTTACCGGTTGGTGGTGAAGAAGTAAAGATCGAAGCGACAGCTGCTAAATGGGATACTGAAAAGCCTGAAACTACCGAACCTAGCGTTTAATGTATTAATAGAATAATATTTCTCAGGTTATAGTCTTTTATACCAGTTTATGTAGTTTTGAATTTATAAGATCATTCTCGTTACGACATATTGCAACGAGAGTGATTTTATAAATTTCTTCCCTTTCTCATTGTCATATAAAAGATTTCATATACATTTGTTGGCCAACAGGAACAAATCAAACACCAACACAAATATATGTCATCTATCTGTCAAGGTACTTGGGATTGTCAGAACTGCCCGAAAGCCGTAGACAATGCTATTGCTCACGTTATTCATCCAAGAGGCTATCACCAACCAGTCCGGAAATGTGAGGAAAACTTCATCCTTTTTTTGATAAGAGGTGAGGTATTGGTTAATAGTCAAGAATATGCAGGTACGATGCTGAGAGCAGGTGAATTTATTCTTCAGGCTATCGGTTCAAAATTTGAGATGCTTGCCATGACTGAGTGCGAATGTATTTATTATCGTTTCATTCAGCCGGAACTATTCTGTGACTTCCGTTTCAATCATATTATGAAGGAGGTGTCTTCACCATTAATCTATTCACCATTAAAGATAATCCCTGAATTGAAATATTTTTTGGATGGCTCTAAATCCTATTTGAGTGAAAGTAAAGTTTGTCGGGACTTGCTGTCGTTAAAGCGCAAGGAACTGGCATTTGTATTGGGGTACTATTATTCAGACTATGATTTGGCAAGCTTGGTACATCCACTCTCTAAATACACTTCCACTTTCCAGTACTTCATCCTTCAAAACTATAAGAAAGTAAAAACAGTGGAAGAACTTGCCCAACTTGGCGGCTATACTGTCAGTACCCTGCGGCGTATCTTCAATAATGTATTCCACGAACCGGTATACGAATGGATGCAGGCGCGACGTAAGGAAGGTATTTTGGACGAGTTGCTTAATACAAACAACAGTATCTCTGAAATATGCTATAAATATGGCTTTGAATCTCTGCCACACTTCTCCAATTTCTGTAAGAAATTCTTCGGTGCTTCTCCACGCATGCTAAGAACAAACAAAAAGACCATCTGATAATTTTTCAGAGAGAACGTCAAATAATCTTTTTTTCTTTGTGAGCATAGTGCATTTGTTGTATATTGCTGCTGTTTCCCTTAAAATCAGTCTAATACATCTTTATTATAGAGTCGGATCACTTCAAATAAAGCCATGACAAGGCGGATACGGAAATTAAACTTTTTATTTCAGTAAATTTAAATCTATTGCGACACGTACAATAACTAGGATATAAATCATAAATACTATGTAATGAGAACAAAACGAGCTTTTAAGGAATTTTGTGTATTGGGTGGTTTGGCATCTTCCGTTTGCGGGGTGGCTCAGGAACGCCCGAATATTATTGTCTTCCTTGTAGATGACATGGGACTTATGGATACGTCGGTTCCTTTTATCGCAGATGAGAGTGGTCAGCCGGTGCGTCATCCGCTGAATGACTGGTATCATACTCCGAATATGGAGAGACTGGCTAAACAGGGTATTTGTTTCTCTACTTTTTACGCACAGAGCGTGAGTTCCCCTTCCAGAGCTTCCATCATGACCGGACAGAATGCGACCAGGCATGGAGTCACTAACTGGATTAATGCTGAGAGCAACAACCGGAATCCTTTCGGACCGCCCCAATGGAACTGGAAAGGTCTCAGAAAAGATATGCCTACCATGCCGAGAGTCCTGCAACAAGCCGGATATAAAACCATTCATGTAGGAAAAGCACATTTCGGCTGTATGGGAAGCGAAGGAGAGAATCCGCTGAATATCGGCTTTGATGTAAATATCGCAGGTTCCGGCATTGGACATCCCGGCAGCTATTATGGCGAATGGGGATACGGGCATATCAAGGGACAGAAGATTAGAGCAGTTCCTGACCTGGAGAAATATCACGGTACAGATACCTTCCTGAGTGAAGCGCTGACTATAGAAGCGAATCGGGAGATCACCAAAGCCGTAGAAGAAAAACGACCTTTCTATCTGAATATGGCCCATTACGCAGTTCATTCACCTTTCCAGGCAGACAAACGTTTCTTGTCACGCTACACCGACCCGGATAAGAACGAGCAGGCAAGAGCTTTTGCTACATTGATAGAAGGCATGGATAAATCATTAGGCGACATCATGGACCAACTCGAAAAGCTGGGAATTGCCGAAAATACGCTGATTCTCTTTTTAGGAGATAACGGTGGTGATGCTCCATTGGGAGATGAACGTGGCTATGGTTCTTCCGCTCCGCTGAGAGGTAAAAAGGGGACGGAGTTTGAAGGTGGTATGCGTGTTCCTTTCATCGCAGCTTGGGCCAAGCCTGAGAAGAAGAGCAAAGTACAGAAGAACTTGCCTATTGAAGTAGGAAGTATGCAGACACAGTTGGGCACAATCATGGATATCTATCCGACTGTTCTGTCTGTGGCAGGATGCGAAGTTCCCCAAAACTACGTGATAGACGGATTCGATCTGAAAAAGCAACTGAGCGGTAAGGTGGACAAGAAGCGTCCCGAGTCTTTCCTGATGCACTTCCCTCACGCACACCGCGGCAGCTACTTCACCACCTATCGCATGGGCGACTGGAAACTGATTTATTATTATCTTCCCGAGACTCCGAAACAACCCAAAGCCTTGCTTTACAATCTGAAAGACGATCCGGAAGAAAGGAATGAGCTGTCTGCCGCACATCCGGATCAATGCAGAGAGATGATTCGGGAAATGTCCGCCCGGCTAGAAAAGGAAGGAGCTCTTTATCCGGTGGATAAACAAGGAAATGAGTTGAAGCCTTTTGTTTACTTTTAAATAGGTGCTACTATTTCAACTGTCTGTTTTGCCAAAGCATATCTATTAGGCAAAACAGACAGAATTATATATCATTTGTCAGATACAATTGCTATGACCGGATTGGCATCCTCATCCAATTGGCTCATCCAATGGGGAATATTCTCATTTTTATTGTCAGATTGTTTTTGAGAAGCATCAGGAATACTGGCAGCTTCCAGAATAAATCCATATTCTCCTTTATAACTGCACAATGCCGACAGGTCAACTTTCAGTTCCTGCTCTGAAGTGAGATCGTCAACAATGAATTGCTGGCACTTTGCAAACTTAGTTTGCTGTGTTTCTTTATTATACAAACCATTATAGACTTGTTTGTTTTTTACGTATTGAAAAAATACAGAATGTGTGTTTTCCAATACATAAGCTACGTAGATACTTTGCGGATTACTATACCATAAAGGATTGGCGGATGAATGATCTGTATCTGTATGAAAAACCATATATGGATATAGTTTCCTGTTTTTAATTGTGTATATCGTGTCTGTGAAGGTTTCTCTGAAACGTACTTCATTCTCGGACGACCATAGGCTGGGATTATAGAGAGGCAGCAGTAATTCTCCTTGCTCCTTATCTTTGATAATCATTACCCCTCTTCTTCCCAGATTTCCAAAGAAACCTGCTCCTCTTTTTATGATAGAAAGGCTGGATATATTATCCGGAGAAGGGATAGAGGGCGATTTTAATAAATTGGGAATTGAATCCAGCTTTTCTCCAAAGGAGTTGAGGAAAAGCAAAGAGTTGCTGGATTCCAATCCTATACTACTATTACAATGGGCAATAATGGTAGAGTCGGAAAACGCGAAAAAGTCGGGTGCGGCAGGTATATGTGGAATTTGAATTTTCCCGGTCATTTCTCCTTTCTGATTATATTTTAGCAACTGGTCCGGTGCGCGAAAGAAGTAAAAAAGACCTGCATCATCTATCCAGTAATTTGTCGAGCTATATCCACTTGGATCATCACCGATATGGCCTATACTGCATATATACTTCCCGGTCTGTTTGTGGAATAAGAAACATTGGTCTTTAGTAGCAATCACAATCTTGTCTTCCAGCAGCGCTATATGGGGATTGTTTCCTATCAGGCATACTTCGTTGGTTTCCAAAGGTACATAACGTACAGTATTTCCGAAGTCAGATAACTTTAGGCTTTGGGAATCAGTTGCATCCGTAAGATTTACAAATAATGTATCCCTGGCATTCTCCTGATTTGTGATGCATGAGGTTAGTAAGACTACTATCCATATCAGCAATAATTTATTCATCGTATTTAATTTATTTGATTGTCTGGCCTTATGTCACAAAGAAAAGAATAAAAAACGGATAATGAACAAGCTATCTATAAATAATTGGTCAGTAAAAAGAAATCCCCCGCCAGCTAACGCCGACGGGGGATTTATGCTATTAATCAAATCAAGCTCACGCTTAGTCTTTCAGTTTAGCGATGATGAAGTCGCGGTTCAGGCGGGCGATGTTGCTGATAGAGATGTTCTTCGGACATTCAGCCTCGCAAGCGCGGGTGTTGGTACAGTTACCGAATCCGAGTTCGTCCATCTTGGACAACATAGCTTTCGCACGGCGTAGAGCTTCCGGTTTACCTTGCGGAAGCAAGTTCAACTGGCTGACCTTTGCCGAAACGAACAACATGGCAGAACCATTCTTACAAGCAGCTACACAAGCACCGCAACCGATACAAGAAGCGGCATCCATAGCTTCGTCAGCGATGGGCTTCGGGATCAGGATAGCGTTGGCATCCTGCGGAGCACCTGTACGAACGCTTACGTAACCACCGGCCTGCATGATCTTGTCATAAGCAGTACGGTCTACCATCAAGTCCTTGATGACAGGGAAACCGGCCGAACGCCAAGGCTCAACAGTGATGGTGTCACCATCGTTGAAACGACGCATGTAAATCTGGCAAGTAGTAGCACCTGTTGCAGGACCGTGCGGATGTCCGTTGATGTAAAGAGAACACATACCGCAGATACCTTCGCGGCAGTCGTGGTCGAATACAACCGGTTCTTTTCTTTCGCTGATCAGCTGTTCGTTCAGAATATCCAGCATTTCGAGGAAGGAAGTATCACCGGGGATATCTTTCATTTGGTAGGTTTCAAAAGCGCCTTTAGCCTTCGGGCCTGCTTGACGCCATACCTTCAGTGTAAATGATATATTTTTATCCATTTTCGTCTAATTCTTTTAAATGTTTAACTTCACCGATTAGCTCTTGTAGTTACGGGTCTGAACCTTGATAGCTTCGTATACCAGCGGTTCTTTGATCAATACAGGAGCCTTTTCATCGTCACCCTGATATTCCCAGCAAGCTACGTAGAAGAAGTTTTCGTCATCACGTTTTGCTTCTCCTTCTTCAGTCTGGTATTCTTCACGGAAGTGACCACCACAACTTTCGTTACGGTTCAATGCGTCGTAAGCAACGAGCTCGCCCATAGTGATGAAGTCATACAGACGGATAGCCTTGTCGAGCTCAACGTTCATACCTTCCTTAGAACCGGGGATAAACAGATTGGTTTCGAATTCCTTGCGGACTGCTTTCAGTTCGGCGATACCTTTCTTCAGGCCTTCTGCCGTACGTCCCATACCTACGTATTCCCACATGATGTGACCCAGTTTCTTGTGGATAGAATCAACTGATTCTTTACCCTGGATGCTCATGAACTTGTCGATCTTAGCCTGAACTGCCTTTTCTGCTTCGGCAAATTCCGGAAGGTCAGTAGAGAAACGAGGAACAGTAATCTGATCTGCCAGATAGTTCTGGATAGTGTAAGGCAATACGAAGTAACCGTCGGCCAGACCTTGCATCAATGCGGAAGCACCGAGGCGGTTTGCACCGTGGTCGGAGAAGTTACATTCACCGATAGCGAACAGACCCTTGATGGTAGTCTGCAGTTCGTAGTCTACCCAGATACCACCCATTGTGTAGTGGATAGCCGGATAAATCATCATCGGATTATAATATTTCACACCACTGATTTCTTTTGCCAGTTCGCCCGGATTAACGTCAGTGATTTCTTCATACATATCGAAGAGGTTACCATAACGCTGAAGCACTACATCGATGCCCAGGCGGTTGATAGCTTCAGAGAAATCGAGGAATACGGCCAGACCTGTGTTGTTCACACCGAAACCTGCGTCGCAACGTTCTTTAGCTGCACGGCTGGCAACGTCACGCGGAACCAGGTTACCGAATGCCGGATAACGGCGTTCCAGGTAGTAGTCGCGGTCTTCTTCAGGAATATCGCTTCCCTTGATTTCGCCTTTCTGCAATTTGATAGCGTCTTCTTTCTTCTTCGGAACCCAGATACGACCGTCGTTACGCAGAGATTCGGACATCAGAGTCAGTTTGGACTGCTTGTCACCGTGTACCGGGATACAAGTCGGGTGAATCTGAACGTATGCGGGGTTAGCGAATACAGCACCCTTGCGGTAGCAAGAGATAGCAGCTGTACAGTTACAACCCATAGCGTTGGTAGACAGGAAGTAAGCGTTACCGTAACCACCGGTAGCGATTACTACGGCGTGAGCAGCGAAACGTTCCAGTTCGCCGGTGATTAAGTTCTTGGCAATGATACCGCGAGCACGTCCGTCGATGATTACAACGTCCTGCATTTCATAACGGGTGAACAACTTCACCGTACCTACGTTTACCTGACGGCTTAGTGCGGAGTAAGCACCCAGCAAGAGTTGCTGACCGGTCTGGCCTTTAGCGTAGAACGTACGTGATACCTGTGCACCACCGAAAGAACGGTTGTCCAGTGTACCGCCGTATTCGCGTGCAAAAGGAACACCCTGGGCTACGCATTGGTCGATGATAGCGTTGGATACTTCGGCCAGACGGTAAACGTTGGCTTCACGTGCACGATAGTCACCACCTTTTACTGTATCGTAAAACAGACGGTAAACGGAGTCACCATCATTCTGATAATTCTTTGCAGCATTGATACCACCCTGTGCAGCGATAGAGTGTGCACGGCGCGGAGAGTCCTGAATACAGAAGTTGAATACTCTGAAACCCATTTCACCGAGGGATGCAGCAGCAGAAGCACCTGCCAGACCCGTACCCACAACGATGATATCCAAACGGCGTTTATTAGCGGGGTTCACCAATTTCTGGTGAGCTTTATAGTTGGTCCATTTCTCAGCCACCGGGCCTTCTGGAATTTTTGAATCTATCTTGATCATAATATTATTTACAATTTAATCATTTACAATTTACTATTTAGCAAGCACCGCCACAAAGGAGTGATTTCACGAAGAATACCACTACTACGAGTGCGAAACCGAGTACTACAATCGTAGAATAGATGTTAGAAATACATTTCCAACGATTGATCCATACCTTGTTGTTCCATCCCAGTGATTGCATGGAGCTCCAGAAACCGTGAGTCAGGTGGAACCACAAAGCAAACAGCCAAATGAGGTAGAGCACTACATAAACCGGACAAGAGAATGTCTGCTGGATGTGATATGCACCGTTTGCCGCATAAGCTAGCGTCAGTGTATCAGCGTGCATGTCCAGGTTGTGCATCAGTTCCGGCAACTGCATTTTTGCCCAGAAGTTGAAGAGGTGCAAACCGAGGCCTACGATAACGATAATGCCTAACACCAACATGTTTTGAGAAGCCCACTCTACAGTTTTCGGTTTGTCGACTACTGCATAGCGTTCGCTACCGCGCGCTGTGCGATTCTGCATTGTCAGCCAGAACGCGTAGATGATGTGAATAATGAAAAGAGCAGCCAGTGCTGCGGTAGCTACCAGCGCATACCAGTTTGCTCCCAAAAACTCACAAATCATGTTGTAACCATCAGCCGAGATGATTGCAACTAAGTTCATCGCCATGTGAAATGTTAGAAACAGGACAAGGGCGATACCGGTAACGCTCATCACCACTTTCCTTCCTACAGATGAATTACTTAACCACATAAATGATTGAATTTAAATTATTTAATTGTTAGAACTAAAATTTCGACGTTTTACACCTCTTACAGACTGCAAAAATAGGGGAAATAGATTGATTGACCAAAGAATTAAAGAAATAATTCCTTAATCGGTGATCTTTCCGATTTTTTCGCCATTGGCCGCTTTCTTGCGCAAGGCGCGCGGGGT
The DNA here is from genome assembly GCF_019052485.1 of Bacteroides sp. MSK.20.82. Classification (NCBI taxonomy): domain Bacteria; kingdom Pseudomonadati; phylum Bacteroidota; class Bacteroidia; order Bacteroidales; family Bacteroidaceae; genus Bacteroides; species Bacteroides sp. MSK.20.82. Next base: position 1,058 of record NZ_JAHQUN010000070.1, on the reverse strand, counting down.
GTCTCCGAAGGAGTCTTTGCAGAAGTGTGCAAGGTGGGACAGCGAGTCGAAACCATACCGGTTGCAAATCTCTGTAATCCGCATATTAGAGTGCTGTAGGTCTTCGAGGATGCCTTCCCGTTTTTTTCTCCAGCATCCATTCGTAGACGGGCACGCCGTATAAGTTTCGGAAGAGACGGCGGAAGGTGGTGGTGTTATAGCCTCCCAGATGTGCGAATTCTTCGACGTTCTTTGCTTTGCTGTAATTCTGCATGACAAAGTATTGGAAACTTTCCGTATAGGTGCTGATCGGGTAGAAGAAAGCCCTCAACTGGGGCAGGGGATAGTAATTGGTGATCATATACACCATCTCCTGACATTTCAGGTCGATATATTTGCCGCAGGCGGGAGTCGACTCGTCAAGGTATGCGGCTACGTCGTTGATGAGATAGAACAGGCGCGGGTTCATCACCATTGGGGTGTAGGTCAGCGGGCCTTCTGCCTGGTCGATGATTTCACGGTAGCGGTTTTCGCATAGCAACGGCAGTTCGTTGAACCAGAAAAGGATGTATGATACGTCCGTCAGTGCCAGTATCTCGTATTTTGAGCCGATGGCTTGCAGGATAAACTGTTTCTCGTGTAGTGTCGTTCCGGGATGTTCGTCACTGTTGATCAGCAATTCGCCCTCGATCATAAAGAGCATGCAGTTTTGCGTGCACTTATCCTTCGGAATATGCTGCCCTCTGAGCAGATTTCTGTGAATAAGAGTACTTTCCATCGCTTTGGGGCATCCTGAGCAATCTGTATGTTGAGCACAAAGTGAGTCTTTTGACATGGGTTTTATCCGTGAATCGTTGTCTACAGGGACAAAGATAGTCGTTTTTTGTGAAAATAAAATTCTTTCTTCCATTATGTTTTAGCAGAAACGGGGATATGATTGTCTTTATTGGTTTTGTTTGCACAACTTTGAAGTTTCACGGACTCCTGAATGGCGTTCTTTAATACATTAATACATTTTTATCTGTGTCTTACCCTGGATTTGGTTGACTACTATAAGTATCAACTAAAATGAATAAAAG
>NZ_JAHQUN010000069.1:0-20380 GCF_019052485.1 Bacteroides sp. MSK.20.82 | reverse complement strand
ATCAAGGGATTAGAGTAAACCAAACTAAAAGGTTCGATTCCTGGTGGCACCACCTTTTAAAAAGCAAGACAATATTAATCCCTGATTTTTTTCAAAATTCAGGGATTTTTCTTTTTCTGGAACAGGTAAAACCAATAGGAATGAGAATCAACATAAATATGATACCATTCTGCAATTGATTTTGGTACAGCATTTATTCAATCATTATCTCATGTTAAGCAACAGCTTTTCGCCCACTTTAAAATTCATTTAATGAACAAACTTTTTCTATAGCAAATATGTTTTCTATTATCCTAAATGAATGATAAATAAAAATGTTTCCATCAGGCATTTTTTCTGTATGACAAAGGATTAATTTTATAAAAAGACAGATAAATGCTCATTTGTTATATTCATTTATTTATAGTTTAATATAACAAATCATGTAGATATGGCAACAATAAAAATCAAATTCCGTACCTCTTCCGTGAAAACAAAAGAAGGCGTATTGTTCTATCAAATCATTCATGCCAGAGTAACCAGGCAAATCAATACCGGCTATAAAATTTTTCCTTCAGAATGGGATAAGCATTTGGCTTGCATCATTCTTCCGGACAATAATGACATAAGACGACGTTTTCTCGCTCAACTAACAAGCCGAATAGCAGAAGACATGCATAGACTGAAAAATATCATTTCAAAACTTGAACATTCGGGCAATCCTTTTACCTCCGGAAAAATAATAGAGCTATTCCGTATTCCCCCCATCAATAAATACAGTTTTCTATCATTCGCACAAGATCTTATTATACAACTAAAACAAATCGGCAAAGAACGCACTGCCGAGTCTTATGCCTCAGCATACAACAGTTTCAAGCGTTTTATGGACAATAATGGTGACGTTCTACTTGAAGATGTAAATTCCAATCTGATGATAAAATATGAAATATACCTTAAAAACTGCGGTGTCTGTCCAAACAGCTGTTCATATTATATGCGGAATCTCCGAGCAATATACAATCGTGCTGTAGAAAAAGAGTTAACACAACAACAATATCCGTTCAAGTATGTGTATACCGGTATTGACAAAACAGTAAAACGAGCTGTATCTCTAAAAACAATTCGCCAAATACAAAATTTAGATCTGAGCACAAACCCTTTGATGGATTATGCAAGAGACATCTTCATGTTCTCGTTCTACACCCGCGGAATGTCGTTCATTGACATGGCATATCTGAAAAAGAAAGATCTGCAGAATGGAGTTCTGTCCTATCGCAGACATAAAACCGACCAACAATTGTTCATTAAGTGGGAAAAGCCCATGCAAAAAATTGTCGATAAATATAACACTATAGAAAGCTCTTATCTACTACCTATCATCAAAAACAACGGTAAAGACCCAAGAAGAGAATATAAAAATGCCTCACATTTGATTAATAGAAAGCTGAAGGTAATAGGACAAATGTTAGAGATCCCCGTCACACTAACAACATATGTCGCCCGCCATGCATGGGCAAACATTGCCAAGAGTAAAAATATCTCTATCTCGGTTATTAGCGAAGCTATGGGACATGACTCCGAAAACACAACACGTATTTATCTAGCCTCGTTAGACGCCTCCATAGTGGATAAAGCAAACAGTATTATACTTAAATCATTATAGTATACCAAAAGAGTATTGACGGGGCTGACCCAAAAGTCAGCCCTTAGTTTTCCAATGCTACATTATTAATAAATAAGATTATCATGGCTCTACACAACGGATAAAGCATGCATCACTTTTAGGCGTTTCTATTTTATTTTCACCAGTAAGAGTTGCGTAAACATTACTTTTAGAAATCAAATTAAAATCAAAAGAGAAGTAATTAATATCCCACGCCATAATATCACTTTCTCCATCGCGCCCTGGTGGATATATCTGCTGTAACCAATAGATAGCCCCCGGACGCATATACAAATCATAAAACAAAGGTTTCTCATCACCTGCCGTCATATTGAATTTATCACTACGTCCAGCAGAATAACGGAGTACAACTGTATTCTTTGTCTCACCATGTATATAGCCCTGACCAGTAACTACGCCCTGCCAATTTTTCATATCACCATATCCTTGTTTTCTATGTCCATAGCCTGACGCTCCTATCGGAAAGAATAGATTCCGCCCATCCGTTTTATTATATATAAAACAACCACGCATACCATATGTGCCGAAACTATCATAACGATATCCGTATACTTCATTGATATTGGAAAGTGTTTCCTCGGCATCATCACCATAGAGTACACCATAGCCCATTTCTATATCCTTGCTTTTATACAATACATTATAATCATCGTAATTGGCAATTTCCACTTCTTTTCCATTAATTTTAGGCTTTTCAAAAGGGGTATTAAAAGGCTGAGATGTGATTTCATCCCACAATTTAGTAGTCCCTTTTCCAGCAATCTCTAGTGGCTTGGCTTTATCATCTTTAAAGTCTTTCGGCTGCACTTCTATCCAATATTCTTTCTCATGTTTATTACTTGACGCATCAATTGGTTCATTCAGATTTCCCCACTTAAACAATGACCCTTCTTCTACCGGCGAATCTGTTTCCTCCGTAGGAGTCTTCATATTAAACGTATGCCAAGCCCGCCCTTCGTCAAGCAAAGCTACAGGAGCATAGCCCTGGCGGACAAATATAAGGTGATTGCAAGTATTGTTGTGATAACTGACACGAATAACGGCATGGCGGGATTCATTTTCTGCACATGTACCATTGAACGTAATTTTGAAATCAATTACTGAACCGGAAAGCCCCTTAAGTGTACCATGTTCATCTATACTCGTGTACTTGTTACTACTACTTTTTTCTAACTTCACAAATCCTTCGTGCGTTGTCGCTGCAACAACAGCTTCCCAAGCCCCCTCGGAAGTAAATTCTTCGAAATTTGTAGCATTCTCCCGTGCCAAACGTTTTAAAACAACATGGAAAGGCTTGTCATTATTATGCCGTCGATATATTCCTTTAGGATTGACTACGCGACGTACCTGGAATATATCAACTATTTCTGTTAATGGCTCACCCTGCGATAAAGTCGCGGTTATTTTTATTTTTGCCTGACGCCGGTAGGCTACATATGGATTATTCCCGGTATAACTAGTTTTTGCAATCATCTGTTTCGCACGTGTATATAAAGGTATACTCATATGAAGTATATTCGTCCCCTCTTCTTTACGCACAGAATAATTACCATATTCAGTATCTTCGTGAATGCCTGGATCTACGGCATATTCGCGATTTCCTCGTTGAGTTCGGTTATAGTATTCCTGGTTGCTTTCTGCATAAACAATACCTGAATCCTCATTAGCATCTGCTTTTGTTGTCGTAAGTATGGTTGCAGTAGTACGGCGCAAAGAAAGAAATCCATTCCATACATTCTTGCCTTCCAAATCAAAATGATAATAATCAAAATTATTAGCATCTGCACCAATAGGCGCCCAACCATTGTTGAGTATTTCCGCTTTCACACTTTCCACTTTCGCATAACCAGGATTTATTTTTATAGGCAAATCCATCGTTCTGTTATATAAATAGGAAATATAATAGGGATTGGGCACCTCAATACCTGGTTCCGGTTCAGCATATTCGATATGCCAGTCTGCATCATTTGCAAAATTTTTAAATTTCAATGTAAGTTTATAGTGATGATTACGTTCGGCATCATAGTTTGTTGTAATGTTTTTACCAAGCATAAAACGGTATTTAATATCACCACTACCTACTTTTTCTTCATTAATAGAACGATAATAAGCGTCTACTTCAATATATGTACCATAAGGTACGTTATCTTTTGGTCTATATTTTGAATAATCTTTGTCCGGCTGTTGCAGATGAGGAGGTAATCCGGGATGATCCAGTTCTTTATCTCCATCTGCATCCTGGCGTTTATCATATGGCTGGTCCCCCTGCATATTCTCATAGAAAAACAAAGCATCAGCTGCCTCTTCGTGTCCATATTTAAAAGTTCCATTCTCTTCACACGGGTAATAAGCTCTCCCCGTAGCTAAACGTACCGGATAAAATTCGTCAAATGCAGGTGGGGTAGTTCCTGTATAATACTTTATGATTTCTCCGTCTTTTATTAAAGACGATTGTTCATCTTCACTTGGTGTGTTTGTTTTTCCCAAGTAGCAATTAACAGGAATATCCTTTATCTGAACCGATTTCAAATAAATAAAAACTCCTTCTTTCAATCCAGTGGCATCATAAGCAATGGTTACTTTGGAAGCTGCGCGGCGAATCCATGCGTGCAATTCCATATCTTTCTTATTTATAGCTACTCGTGAAGCTTCCGTATTGCGGTTAGCCCCCGCAGGTGCATTCTCTTTTGTTGTGAAGTAGCCAAACATCTGATGGTTTTTAGTAGCTCTTGTCACTTTTCCATCAGCAGTTTCTTCTGTCGCGAACCAGTTTTCTGCTTCCCATGTCAGATTAATCGATTTCAGTTTATCGACTGTTTGTATATTATCTTTTTCTAACTCAGCCAAGTTACCCATATTTGCTACCGCATACATATAATAATAGCCGTAAGGAACTTGAGCTAACTTGAAGGTAGCCCGTTTGGTTTTGGCTTCCGCCGTTTTGCCTCCTTCCGCATCTGTGTCTGCACGGTCAATATCATCAACATCGAATCTATCTGTAGTTTCCGTTGAAGCAGTACCTTTCGGAAGAAGATAGTACGATTTCACCAGATTTCCTTCCTCATCATACAGCAACACACAAAGATCATTGATGTCTTTGATTACATCTCCTGCCGTACGAGTGTTTACATCCAGAGCCGGCCGAAGAGGAAGAAACTCTACAGTAGCACTCACACTGACTTCTCCTTCCGGCATTCTTTCGCCTTCGTTGTTCAGCCAATCATCCGTACAGGCAGTCAAGACAAATATCAGCATACCTGTAAGACTATAAATAATGTTGCGTTTCATATTTTCCTGTATAAAGTTATTTAAGGAAATCTTTCCTTTCTTTTTTTATAACCCGAAATCGGGTTCTAGTGTGATTTCGGTATAAGGACGCACATCTACTATGCAATCCATTGCATGTTCATTAATTGTGATATTTACCACCACATGTGTATTTCGCGGCAACTGTGGCAGATTTGGCAAGTAACTTTTCAATTCAGTTCCGTTGACACCCAAAGTCAGCAGATAAGGATTTTCCTTATTGTTGTCATCACTATGCTTCCCCTCCAACAGGTAAATCGGTTGCTCATTGGTTTTCGTATTTTCATCTCCCGGAAGCAGTTGCCCTTTAAACAACGATGACGCATCGTATGTATAATACCCTTTCAAAGTAGGAACATCGAAACTATTTATGTCCCAGAACTTTGTTCCCTCCGTCGTTTCTCTCTCTATATATGTAGCATTGTGTGGCAAGTAATACTCCCTTTCTGCCATTTTATCAATAGTCAGTTTCGTGATTTCTATGGACCGACTGCTTTTATTCGTTATATTGAAAGTAAATTTAACAGCCGCTCTCATTATGGAAAGCTCACGTTCACAATCCTCGGCAGGCACATCTACCATATAAAGTCCACTCATCGGCAACGGACCGTCGATTCGCTCCATATTACTGCCTAACCGAATGGTCAGACTGGATATATAATCCGTAAAGAATAAGCTTCCGGGCTGAATTTTCTCAAAATCACACTCTACCAATTTACGTTTCGGAAAAAATCCCGTTGTCTTTATTTCCGTAGCTTCATTTGCAAACAAATAAATTCGTTTCTTTTCGTTTCCGATAACTTTCATCGGCTCGCTATAACAATCGGTAGATGCAACCTCCAAATTGTAAATCCGGTTATGTTCCACTATATTATCATTGTTACGTACGACAATAATACGCAACGTTTTCATCTTTTCATTATCATTTACTGGAGCCTCTGGATAGATGTCACTGGCCCGTGTACCCGATTGCGATATGTCAGACAGGGCAACACTGATATTAAGATTCACTAACGGCACTTCCCTGTCAAACATTTCACTATCTGCATCATGAGCACACCCCCGAAAAAGGAGAGAAATAGCCCATGGTATAATGATATATGCGATTTTCTTCATTGTCTTATATCGTTGATTCTGACAGTCCAATCGTTTATCTTAATATAAGTTTTAATCCATTCAAGATTCGGGCTTAAGAAGAATATCATTGACCATTCACTTTCACGATCAAGGAACTCCTGCGAATCCATGCTTGCATACAGATCACTCTTAAGCATAAGCAAATAGTTAATAAGTGGAATATTGATAATTTCCACACCATCTGCTTTGCGACGCACCGTCAGCTTAGGCGAGTACCAATCACGCACCATCAACCGTGAAGTAGATAGTTCGGCATAAGCTACCACCACTTCTCTTCCCTCATCAGTGAATCCTGCCGAAGCTTGCCCTTGTGCCCATGGAGTGTATGTCACCATACCATTCTCAAGCAAATTATTATCGTAACTGAACAGTATATTATCATCGGTAATTTCAAATTCAAATTTCTTATCATCTACCGGCTCACCATTCATTTGTTGCAACACAACACGAATATTATTGGTGTTCTTCATCATCTCAACAGTGCCTTCACTGTAAAGGTCGGCAGTAGCGAGAGTAAGTTCACCCCAATACAAACCGTGCAAGTTCTTTCGTCTGGGATTTGTCAAGCATTCCGAATCTAGTTCCACTTGCAAATCGGTATATCCAGTTCCTTCTCCGGGGGTATACTTCATAAGGAAAGAGCTCTTATTACAAGCCAGACCACCATAAGCTACGAAATGATAATTTCCTTGTTTGAGGTCCAGCTTCATGCGATAGTTCTCGTCCTGCAACTCCGTACCCGTCACTATGCGAGTATCCACATAATTGCCATTTTCATCATAGACCAGCAATGTCAGACAATCCACCTTCTTAGCAAATGCATTGGCATATTCCATATTGTAGTCGTAAATGAAGCGTAGTGACACGCCATGCGGACATGGAGCAAGATCTTCATAGATACGCTCACACGATGAAAAGGCAAAATTTATCAGTACGATGCCAAGCACCGTACTGATAAACCCTGAAATTATATTTCGTTTTTTATTATGCATCTTTGGTTTCTTAGAAATCGATATTATTGACACGAACTACCCAAGGCAATACATCTACCGAAACTGTCAGATAAATATCACCTCGCTCATCGGGAGTATCAGGACCTGGGTTATCAGGGTCATTATCTGAAATACGTGGATGCCCAAGACGGGAAATGTTAGTTACAGCAAGTTTATAAACATTGTTGCGAACTACAGCGAACTCCATCGGAGCCATTTCACCTTCCACACCATTGTCATTGTGGCGATTCCAATAATAATAGTAGCAATAATAGCCCCAACCACCGTCTTTGTCCTCGCTTGACTGATAGATGGTTATGCCGGCATCAGTAGCTGCTTGTCTGAAATCACTGAGATAAGAACCTTCAAGTGTTTTATCGTTTCTGTCCCAAGTGTTCCATTTTGAATTAGCACTACTTTCATCTTGAGGGCTAGCATCCCCTTCCTCACCTGTACCACCGGTACCATATACAGCCACATAAAGCGGATGAGAACGACTCCATGTTTTGGTCTCTTCGTTGTATGCAACAGCTTTCACTGCTTTTCGCACATTTGGCCAACTTACATACAAATTGCCGCCGAACATATAAATAATCGGATCTTTATAAGAATCCTTCATTAAACCAGAAGCAGTGTAATTAATAACTTCTGCCAAGTGCCTGGTATCTTCGTCAGTGCTAGCGGCAGCAGCTTCAGTAGCTACCATTTTTCCTTTGAAAACAATACCGGTTGTTATACCGTTTACCTGCCTGTCAACCGGTCCCGGAATTGTATTTTCAGTTACATACCGCCATATACGATAGTCACCATATTTGTTACCAGTATTCCAGCTATTATCTGTATCTTCTTCACCCCCAAGAACCGTAGATAATAGATGCGTGTTCCATTGATCTTGCTTTGTATTGTCTATTGAGCCGTCAGGTTGAAAGAGAGGGTAATTAAAATACTCACTTAATTTCGTAGTCTCAATGCCTTGATTCTTCTCGGTTGCCCACACATCCACGACATAATTACCATTAAGATGAGTTTCCCCACCTCCCACAGCGGTAAACCAGGGCTTTTCCGGGCTGCAAAGACTAGCTTGTGCCGGAAGTCCATTATCAGATACACGACGCAAATAATAAAAACTATTATTCATATTCACCAAAGCCATTTTACCTAATTCAACGTTTACAATGTAAGCCCCAGGTGTTCCGTCCGGCGCAATATCTTGTACAACCGGATAAGTGTTGCCTTTCTGAGGACGTATATTTTCAGGCAAACTGCGACTACCATCTCTAAAATCGAAACGTGCCATTGCGCGTTCTACTTTCACTGCACCACCTACACTGTTGTCTACTTGTGACAAGCTTCCCGCATTGTTTATTCCGGAAAGATTAAACGGAGTGGCTTCATTATATAACAACCAGTCATTCATCGTATTAGGGAGCAAGCGCTTAGCTATGGAATAGTTGGACATCAGAAAGCTGCCACCTTCATTCTTGCTCCATATCTTTCCTAATTCCTCATCGTCACCCTTGCAAATTGCATTATACCATGTCGTATTCTTATATTCAGTTTTACTAATAAGTTCTACCAATTCATCTGTCGGGTTACAAAATATAAATACATTCACTTCCTTTTTATCAGTTGGTGTTTCTGTATCATTATAGAACTGAGACAATTGCGTTTTAGTTATTTCGGAAGTCCCAATATAAGCCTGTTTATTTGCGGATTGTTTCATCTTGTCCGACATGTCACCAAAAGCAATGAATGCATTATCCGTGCTGCGGGCAAGTACCACATACATTCTTTTCACATTGTTCTCATAATCTTTACCGATTTCGACACCAACATTGCTGCCACCACCTTCAACCGTATTACTACGCGAACCAGGCACAGACGGCATAGTTACCTGTACTGTCATGTATGCCTTATCTCCCTCATAAACAGTAGGGTCAAATTCTGTTTCACCTAGTTTATCCTCAGCACAACCTGCTGTGAGAACTACGGCAAAAAGGCATAAAAAATACTTGCTAATTCTTTTCATAATCTGCAACTTTGAATGAATTAATAATTTCTATGTTTTTATATTTAGATCCTGTTAATGTTTTATCTCTTCTATTTGCTTTAACATCTCCTCTGCATCAGCCAGCCCCCTATGTGCAGCTTCAGTAAACATTTTCTCTGCCATATCAAACTCCTTCTTCAAGGCAGCGTATGTCCCCCGACCATAAACAGCCTGCGGTGAGTTTCCAGCTTTCTTCAGATAATATTCCGCATTCTTCATATCCCCCCTAGCCATTGCGGCATTTGCAGCATTCAGATTAGCCACTTCATCATCAGGGAACATACGTACAGCGACTTCGAATGTTTCATTATATTCTTCACTCCCCAGTTTCATATCCTGTGCGGCAAGATACATCTCATTCAAACTTAACTTCTGTGGCTGTGTTTTAATCAGACGCTTGATTTCGTTGATATCAGTATAGGTACGCACTTCATATTTGACTGCATAGTCTGAATGACGAAGCCCCGGATAAACCTCTTTCAGTAAGAATGCATAATCTTTTGGAAAGGCAGTCTTGATGCTACGTTCTTTTGCATCCGGTTCCTGGTTACTGCGGATTAATGCCAGAATACCTGCTTTGTTTTCGAGATACGAGTTTTCCACATAACGTTCGAGTCCTGCCCAATCTTCCGGCTCGTTATCGGTAATGAATAGTGAATCGGCAAAATCGTACTGTTTGCGTACATACTCTTTCAATGTTTTCGTTCGTCCCATCGCCAGACGTTCATTATTCGAATAGGGACTTTCAGGCGAAGCATATCCTTTGATGCTGACAGAGATAATCCGTGTATCCACATCATTCTTCACCGCATCAATAGTATTAAGTATCTTTTGTAATTCAGCCGGATTACGACGATAATTCTCATGGATTTCTGTTCGGTTCACAGGAAAGTCAATATAAGCCGAACCTTCCAATACATTAATTTTTGGTTCTGCTTTCGGACGAATGTATACATAGGCAGGCACAAATTCTTTCGGCTCCAACTGAAGCACCAACAGAGGCTCGTTGCCATCAACAAGTGCCTCGCCGCAACAACCGCATGTTTCATTGCCCGTACTGAGCGTGGCACGTTTCATCCAATCGGCATAAGGTACCACTGTACGATATTTGACCACAGATACTTTGCTTTTTTGATAAAGCATCATATCATCCGTACACAAGCCATTGCGCAGATGATGATAATAGCGGTTGCGACCAGCTATCATCACCGAAGGTAAGTTCAGTTCATTACCTTCTCCTGACAGTCTAGGCGTAAGAATCACTTCACGGTTACTTTTTACACTCAATGCCGAAACATCAATATCCATTGATACGAACAATTTATCTTCCGAACGAGACACGGCAAGGTCAGATACTGTCACATTACCGCCCATTATTGTTTGAGCCTTTGCTCCTATCATCAAGAGTAGGAATAGCAAACTACTACAAAGTATTTTTGTTGTTCTATTCATATCCGTAATTTGTGTGATTTAAAAAGTATATATGAGATTGACTGCCGCTTTTGTGGGCCCAACATAATTATGCGATTTTCCATCGGCTATTTTTGTACCGCATTGGGCACAGGGATAACTGTCGTAGCGAGTATAAATCCAGCCCAAACCTAACTCCGCTTCCAAATTCCAACGTTTGTTCAATATCCACGCATAACCATACGCAATGCCACCACCGGCAAACCAACCTTGATAACGACGATCAGAAAGCACAGATAAATCTGTTCCAAGAAACGAAATATGATTGTTCAGATTACCAATGTTATACTGCCCACCCAAAGCATGAACACCAACAAAATGACCAGCGAAACGATCACAAAACCAATAACGTCCTTCTGGTTGCAGAAGCCAATGTTTCCACTTACGCTCATGTGAAAAAGTCCAGCCATTATAGTTAGCGGAAAGATCAAATGTCCATTTCGGAGCAAGGCCAACTTCTATTCCTGCATTAACAGTTGCAGTAACATCATACAATAAATTGCTTTTGATTGCTACTTTCTGACAATGTACTTCTGTGCAGAGAAGCACAAAAATCATAATTGCATACAGTTTCAATTTGTTTTTTTTCATATATATAAGTATTATATATTACTAAATTCACACATACACGCATATATCTCAAACCACATTCGTCCTATATATCGGAAATAGAAATATTTTAGACATGCGTTATATATCAAATCAATGTTACATATACCTTTTCAACACCCCTATATATATGAGTATAAATAAATGACATTTCAAATATATCTCTTCCTAAGAGAAGTTTCCAATCTGTAATATAATTGTAATTAATTGAATTTCAACGAATAATGAATTAACTAGAAATATGTATAGATTACAAAGTTTTGCAAATCCCCTAATTTTTAATAGTTTAGCTAAAAAAAAAGTTTATATTTTATATTGTCATTTACAATATTTTATATAATTTTGCAACAGGTTGGATACATCTCTTAGGAAGAAAGGTACTTAAATTGTATATATACTAGAACTAATATCCGTATATATTCAATTTTGCATATTGCCGGTATATCTAATAATGAATATTTCAGTTTCTCATTAGGAGATAAACTCTTTGTCTTAAAAGTCAGCACTAAAGAGAAGGACACGGGATATAGCTTTGTTCTTATCATTATAAAAGAATACATTATGAAGTTCCTTCCAAAAAATATTCCTATAGTATTTGGATAAATCGAACCTTTTCCATATCTTTGCACCGTCAAAAAAAATAAGAGCAATATAAGTTAACATTTAACATATATACAATCTATTTATTTGATTATAATGTGATAGAAATTGTAATGTTAATCAGAGTTTTACGAATAAAAACTTTCAAAGTTCAATTTTCAACAACATCACATCCAAGAGCGGAATGTAGCGCAGTTGGTAGCGCACTACGTTCGGGACGTAGGGGTCGGGCGTTCGAGTCGCCTCATTCCGACAAAAGCGACAAATGATTTTATCATTTGTCGCTTTTTGTTTTAATTCACTTTGGTAACGTACTGATAATCCATCAGATAATTCAATAATCAAATTCTTTTTCGTTCGATTCCTCTCTATTTTCAGTTTAATTTATTTGCACGCCAATAGATTCATTTATATCTTTGTTACCAATATTTTATTTAATCCCATTAATTCATCAACCTGTTACATCATGAAAAACAGATTCCACCTTTTAGCCACAGCGGTAGTTTCCTTGTTATGTGTTAGTTGTACAGAAACTCAGGTTTCTCAATCCGGAAGTGAAAAAGCAGTCAATCCCCCTATTATGGGTTGGAGTTCATGGAATGCCTTCCGAGTAGATATCAGTGAAGATATTATTAAAAATCAGGCCGACCTGATGGTTAAAAAAGGTCTGAAAGACGCAGGATATCATTATATTAATATTGATGATGGTTTCTTCGGCGAACGAGATGGCAATGGAAAAATGCAGACCAACAAAAACCGTTTCCCGAATGGAATGAAACCGGTTGCCGACCATATACATAGTCTTGGAATGAAAGCCGGTATTTATACAGATGCGGGCAACAACACTTGCGGTTCTATCTGGGACAACGATCATGCAGGAGTAGGTGCCGGTATTTACGGACATGAGCAACAAGACGCCCAACTCTATTTCAGCGATTGGGGATTCGACTTTATCAAGATAGACTATTGCGGCGGAGATGTACTGGGCCTGAATGAACAGGAACGCTATACTTCCATCCGGAACAGCATCGACAAAGTAAACAAGGACGTCTCTGTCAACATCTGCCGTTGGGCTTTTCCCGGCACATGGGCAAAGGATGTAGCTACTTCATGGCGTATCAGTGGTGACATCAATGCGCATTGGGGTTCATTGAAATATGTGGTCGGCAAAAACCTATACTTGTCTGCCTACGCCAAAGACGGACATTACAATGACATGGATATGATGGTCATCGGTTTCCGCGACAACAGCAAAGTAGGAGGAAAAGGACTTACCCCGACAGAAGAAGAAGCTCACTTCGGCTTATGGTGTATCATGAGCTCACCCCTGCTGATCGGATGTAATCTGGAAAGTCTGCCGGAATCTTCTCTTGAACTGCTGACAAACAAAGAATTAATCGCTCTGAACCAAGACCCGCTAGGCTTGCAGGCATACGTAGCACAACATGAAAACGAAGGCTATGTACTGGTAAAAGACATCGAACAAAAACGTGGAAATGTACGTGCCGTTGCTCTTTACAATCCATCGGACACCGTTTGTAGCTTCTCCGTACCTTTCTCGGCACTGGAATTTGGCGGGAACGTAAAAGTACGTGACTTGGCAAAACGCAGTGATTTGGGAAATTTCTCTGATGTCTTTGAGCAAACGCTTCCTGCACACAGCGCTATGTTCCTCCGCATGGAAGGAGAAACACGTCTGGAACCGACATTGTATGAAGCAGAATGGGCATACCTGCCAATGTTCAATGATCTCGGCAAAAATCCGAAAGGCATCATATATGCTGCCGATCAGGAAGCTTCCGGAAAAATGAAAGTAGGTTTCTTGGGCGGACAACCGGAGAATTACGCAGAATGGCCGGAAGTATACAGCGCAGACGGCGGACGTTACCAAATGACGGTTCATTATTCATTCGGCAAAGGAAGACAACTGGAGGTAGATGTCAACGGCATCGTAACCAAAATCGATTCACTGGGAGAGGATGACAAGCACAATCAAGTAACAATCCCCGTTGATCTGAAAGCCGGTTACAATCATATCCGTATGGGTAACAGCTACAACTGGGCACCGGACATCGACTGCTTTACGCTTACCAAAGGAATGTAACAGACTGAAAAACAGCTAAACGTGACAATAAAAAAAAGGAGGAGCTAAGATCACTCTCCACTCCTCCTGTCACGACAAACAACTAAAATTATTCACTATTTGATGCCATCCAATGCCCTTTTAGCAGTAGCATTAGTGGAGTCTATAGCCAGAATTTTGCTCCAATACTCCTTAGATTTTTCTTTATTCGCCATTGCTTCCGCTTTCAGTGCCGGATTTTCAATAGCCAATAAGTAGTAATATCCAAGATAACTGTAGCACTCAATCAAAGCTGAATTGTAATGAGGATCATTCTTGCTTTCCAGCAGGGTGGCTACCTCCTCATAGAAAGGCTTCGCCAGTCCAAGAGTCGTTTCGGGGTCCAGTGCGGAATTGGCACGTGCCCTCCAAAAATTACCCAGGTAGCTGTCCGGTGCTGCTTCTGCGATGGAATGGAAAACAGAATCAGCGGCCATCAAAGCCTGCTTGCGCTCTTCAGCATTGATTGTCAGCGAATCAGTCTGCGTACCTGCACCATAATAAAGTCTGCCAAACTGGAATTGTAAATCCGGAGTCTGATGTTCTTTATCAAGGGATGTATAATATTTCTGGTAAGCACTAATTGCTTTTTTATAATCATTCTTCTGTTCATAGGCAGAAGAGATATTTTTGTATAAGTCCGTCTTTGTCGGATCTAATTGTATGGCTTTCTCATATTGTCCTACAGCTTCATCATATTTCTTCAGAGCTTCGAGCAAATGCCCGTAATACATATAGTCAAGATATGAATAATCAGCCTTGTCCGATTCGGTAAAAAAAGCATCCGCCGCTTTTATTGCTTCATCAAAGCGCTTCAGGTCTGTATAATTATACATTGCCAGGCGATTGAACGCCGCGTGACGCGCATTCTTTTTCAATCCCATATTCGCCACTTCAAGTGACTTCTCGAAGTCATGGTTCAGGAAGAGGGCAAATGCATATTTCACTAAATCCTCTTCTGTCGCTGTCGGTCCCATCGCAAAACGCGAATAAGCTTCGGCAGCTTTACTAAAATCATTCTTCAAATAATAGATTTCGGCAAGTTTCTTATCTACGGCTGTGTTGGACGGTTCCTGGGCTTTCAGCTGTTCCAGTTTTTCAATGGCCAGAGCAGCATTGGCTGATTTATAAATATCCGCATATCTCAGATATGCTTCTGTGCAACTCGGATCGAAATAGATAGCTTCTTCATATTTCTGAGATGCCAGACCGGCGTTTTTCTGCTCAAAGGCGATGTCTCCCTCCAGTACGGAGGCAAGAGCCGATTTGCCATTCACCTTTTTGGCAAGAGCAGCATACTCCTGTGCTTCCGGAAGTTTTCCGGCTTTCAGATATACCTCGCCGATAGCCACCAGAAGTTCCACATTCTTTTTATTCTTTCCTTTTATCAACTGTTCAGCTTCCTCATTGGCCTGAGCCGGATTCGTCTGAATGGTTTCTTTCAATTTTGCAACTCCTGCCTGCCATTCGGCATCAGATGATTGCGCATAGAGCGACCCAACTGCTATAAACGCTCCAGCTAAAAACATTTGTACTCTTTTCATGATAGTCTCTAATTTTAGTTATTATTCGTCTTTCACATGGACAATACGCACTGGCTGAGTAGCCGGAACAAGTCCAGATTTTAATATAATCCGCTGCCCTTTGTCGGATGTCATAAAAGAAGCAAATCCCCAAGGCAGCGCACTGCGAGGATCATTCAGTAATGCGTAAATGGGTCGTGCCAATGGATAGTTACCGTAATACAAGTAAGCCTGATAAGGCTTATAACTGTTAGCAGGAGTAGCTACATCCTCCGCACTCACTGCCATTACTCTGATTTCCTCGGTGAAAGAAAGGTTGGTGGTGTCGCTGCGGTTGCCCAGCCAGTTCACACCAATGACTCCCATTGCTCCGGGATTCTCTGCTACATACTTTATCACCTGCTGATTGGTCTTCAAGGCACTGACATTGTCAGTAGCCAGTGGTTTTCCACCACAGATAGAATCCATTGTATAGCGTACGGTGCTGGAGTTTTTATTATCGAACACCACCTGAATACTCTTCAGGCGGGAGTTCGGATTTATATCCTTCCAGTCTTTCGCCTCACCAGTGAGGATGCGGCTGAAATCCCGTACGGTCAACAAAGAATCCGGATTGTCCCGGTTGACGATTAATGCCAGACCATCTGTAGCAAGCTTAATCTCGCGGGGAAAGAACTTGCGGCTGTGAAAGGAATTCATTTCTTCCTCAGTCAATGTCCGGGTTGCAATAGCCAACCGGACACTGTCTTTCAGAAGTAAATTAATAGCCTCGACTTCCGTCGTGTAGCGAGGGACAATTCCGGCCAAAGGATACAGACTTTCAAACACATCTATCTCTTCCTGTATAATAGGCTCAAAACTTTCATCCGCCGCAATAGATATCACCCCAGACGAATACGTATCCGTCGGTCCATCCGATTTGGAACGGCAAGCACTCAACACCGCCAACAAAACGATTCCTACCAGCCAAAATTGTCTCTTCATCATCTTACTGTAATCTAAACATTACCGGAACGGTGAATTTCACACGTACCGCTTTACCATTTTGTTTACCAGGAATCCATTTCGGCATACTTTGTACCACACGCACGGCTTCTTTATCTAAGTATGGGTCTACACCACGAGCTACGTGCACATCGGTGATAGTACCGTCACGCTCTACCACAAACTGGATAATAACGCGACCTTGTGTTCCATTCTCCTGTGCAATTGTCGGATACTTGATATTTTTCCCAAGGTATGACATCAGTTCCTGCTGTCCACCGGGGAAGGTCGGCATCTGCTCTACCATATCAAATACTTTTTCCGGTTCCGCAGCCTGTGTCACCACTTGCTTCAGGTCAGCAATATCGGCTCCGTTGGCTTCGTCATTACCTTTTACGTCGGCAATGGAGATTGCCACTTTGGTAGAAGTCAATTCTTCCTGACTCTTGATCTCATCGTCTTCGTGCACCTCTTCATCTTTCTTGATGACAGGGGCAGTAAACTTAATAGAACTCTTCAGTGCAGGAGGGGGAGGTGCAACCGGTTCTACCCGTTTCATCTCTTCCTGTTTGATTTCCGGTTCTGCCAATTTCGACAAAGTTGTAACCTCTGTCATTACTTCCTTTTGCTCCGGGGTCGCCAACTTAAGCAGCGTAGGGATAGTAAATCCAACGATTGCTATCGCCACCACAATCAGCATTGCAATAGTATGCCGTCTGGGTGAATTGGCACGCATTCTATATGCGCCGTACGCTTGATTCTTGCCTTCAAAAATCAGCTGACACCATTCCGAAGAAGCTAAATCTAATTTTGCCATTTTACTTTCTTTTTTTAGGTGTTACATCATTTATCGGCCAAGTTCTGTGACAGTTCTCCCTTAGCATCATAATTCTTAATCAGGAATTCATCGGCTTCGGCAATATCCGTTATCACATATTTACCTATATTACATATCTGCATCTCGTCCAATGCATCAATCAGATTCATATAAGAAGCATCATCCGTCGCCTTGATAATGACGGTCGGCGTATCTTTTCCGCTTTTTATTTCGGAAACCTTCTTTTTGTATTCGTCATCTGTTATCTTCAGATCGAGCTTCTGTTGTTTCAAAGCTCTTACCTGATTGACAGCTGCAGCATTTTTCTGAAGAAGTACGGCACGTAACCCGTTTGCCCCGTAACTAGTCTCTTTCAATGAGGTGTAATCCTTGTAGTTAGGCTCTCCTTCATAGTAATAGAGCTTGTTATCGGCTCCCAGCAATAATGTAATTGCCTGAGAGGCTTTCACCATACTCTTTTGTTGTTCAGTTATATCTTTGTCATTGCTCGGCATGCTTATTTCCATCGTCTGAGGCTTGCTCAGCGTGGTACAAAGCATAAAGAAAGTAATCAGCAACATGTTCATATCCACCATCGGGGTAAAGTCTACCCGGACAGTCATTTTCTTCTGCTTGCCTTTTCCTCTTTTTCCGCTGCTCTCTTGTACTTCAGCACTCATTGTCTTTCCTCCCTTTTAATTTTCAGATTCTGCTTTGAGAGAAGTAATCAGATTGTACCGATTTTCCCGCAAATCCTGAAGTGAGTTCATTACGTTCTTTATCACTGAGTATGGAGTTGAAGCGTCCGCTTTAATAGCAATTCGCAGATCAGCATTGGCGGCACGTGCATTACGCACCCACGACTTGAACTGATTATCGGTACTATCACAAGGAATTCCTTCATTCTTCAGAATTTTGTCCCGTTGATCTTCCGGGAGGTCAAGGAATTTCTGCATACTTCTGATAGGCACTCCAAACGTAGAAGCCACTGTGAACCTCTTTGCCTGTTCCGGAGTGAACTTGATGCCATACTCTTCACCCATACTCTCCAAGACAGCCTGCATATCCTGCTGCTTGTCGAGGCTCATAAATATTTTTCCTTCCTGGTCAACCAAAATCTGGAGTACATCTGTCTCCGGAATCTTGATTTCTGATACGGAGGCTGGAGTGGTAACCTGCACCGGTTCCTTCTTCACAAATGTTGATGTCAACATAAAGAAAGTCAGAAGCAATACAGTTACGTCACTCATAGCGGTCATATCTATGAACGTATCTTTCTTTTTAATTTTCGCTCTACCCATGATTAATAGATTTTAAAGGGTTCGCCAAATTAATGAGTAGCTGCAAAAGTCTGCACGATAGAGAATCCGACTTCGTCGAGTCCGTAAGTCAATTTGTCAATTTTGTTAGTGAAATAGTTGTAAGAAATAACAGCCAGCGCACCTGTCAAGATACCGAAAGCCGTATTGATCAAGGCTTCAGAGATACCTTGTGACAAAGCCATAGAGTCGGCACCACCACCGGCGGACAATGCGGCAAATGAACGGATCATACCGATTACAGTACCGAGCAATCCCATCAATGTACCCAAAGTAGTAATTGTAGCGATAATCGGAAGATTCTGCTGCATCATAGGCATTTCCAGAGCAGTTGCTTCTTCCAGTTCTTTCTGGATAGCCAGCAGTTTTTGTTCTTTAGGCAAAGCAGTGTTCTTTTCCATTTCTTCATACTTACGCAAAGTAGCAGTAACTACATTGGCAACAGAACCGCGTTGTTTGTCACAAATCTCTTGTGCTTTTTTAAGGTCACCGGCAGCCAGAGCTTCTTTAATGTTAGCTACAAATTTAGCCAACGAGCCTTTACCGAAAGCAGAACGAAGAGCAAAAAAGCGTTCAATACTCAAAGCGAGTACAGTTAACAACAGTGTCTGAATAACAGGCACAATCACACCACCTTTGTAAATGGTACCCAACATGTTCAATGGATGGTTGTTAGGGTCATTGTTCATAAAGTTAGACGGATTTCCCAACAGGAACTGAAAAATACACACTGCTACAATGAAACAGCAGATGATTACGATACCGGCATTCTTTATACCTACAATCTGAGACTTTTTAGTAGTTTCCATAATAAGTTTTTTTGTTAAGATATTAATTTTAGTTATTTAGAAAATTTTCAAATGATTAGATACACTGCGCTATAGACCCTGTGACTTTTCAAGAATGAAAGTCACACAGCTTCATACAGGGTACGAAAAAGTAAATAAGATGGGATAAGTAATTAAATAAGGATACGTCTTAGAGCGAACACGTAGTAGTCGCTGCAGATAATGGAGTAATGTGGATCCTTATCCGAATAATAGGATTTACTTTGATCTAATACAAGTGAGTTTTCTCTTAACAAGAAGAACTTATACATAACGTCTTTAAAGAAATCATTGGATTCAATGATTCTACGCAGACGATAATTATTAGAAGATGTTTCTGTTACTGATTTAAAGCCTAATTCTACGTCAGAAATAGACAAAGACTGGGATGATCTGTCGTAACCCAGCGAACGAGTCTTAAATGAAGAATCAGAATTCGTATCGGAAGTTGATTCAGACAACTGACAAGAGCATTCGCTCTGAGAAATACATGAAGTGATATTCATAGCATTTCCACCTATGCTATATGATAGCATCAGCAGAACAAGCGCTAATATGAATCTCACAGAACCTTTCATGATATTTATTTTAGTTGTTTATATCGAATTCTCGTATTTCGGCGACAAATGTAGCAATTAAATATATCCGTTTGTCGTTATTCACATCATTTAAGCATAAAAGTTTAACTCTATTATTGAAACAACGTACAAAGTGTTTTGTTCCCGCAGTTTGTGATTTTATGTGTTAAAAGTAGTTATGCCGCACATAAGTCTCAAAGAGTCCATCAAGTTTAATAATTGAGAGAAATATGCATAACCAAGAAAGCCTCTCCAGTCTTAAATTCCTAAAGTATCAAACACAAGAAAGCCCTTCTGGTATTTCTACCTGAAGGGCTTCTCTAAAAACGGCGGCTACCTACTCTCCCACTGTTACGCAGTACCATCGGCGTGACGAGGCTTAA
>NZ_JAHQUN010000068.1:0-20486 GCF_019052485.1 Bacteroides sp. MSK.20.82 | reverse complement strand
CAACACATAGCAGCTATTAGAGATAAACAAGTCAACCATTATTAGGGAAGTACAAAGCCGAGTTTGTTTTAAGGAATGAAACTACAGTTCCCATTGCTTGAAACTTTGGTTCCCATTACTTGAAACTCTAGTTTCATACGCTTGGAACTTTTGGTTTCAAGCCTTTGGAACTACAGTTTCTCACTGATGAAACTCTGGTTTCAAGCAGTGAAACTAATTAAGAAATCAATTGATGAACTCGTAATCCGTCAGTTGATATCTTTTTTGCTTGTATTCTTTTGTCCTTTTCAGTTTTACCTTTCCTTTGGCAGCTTCCAGCGTTACTTCGTTGAATTGTCCTTTTTGGAAATCGTAACTTATACCGTCATCTTCGAGAAGGAGGAACGTTGCCGAAGGAGCGCCGTATACTTTGCAATGCAGATCGAATACGGTTTGAGCATCTACATAGGGGACAGGTGCGGCCAATGGCAATAACGTTCCCTGGCGAACGTAGAGTGGCAACTGATCTAATTCCGTCGTAATCTCATATTCACGGTTGCCTTCATATTTCTCATTGGTATTGAAGTTGTACCATGTTCCTTCGGGGAAATAGACCGTTCTCGTTTTCTTGTTCTGGTATAAAGGAGCAGCCATCAATCCGTCTCCCATCATATACTGGTCACTGATAGTGCGCAAACGTTCATCTTTGGGATAATCCATCAATAACGGACGGAAAGGAGGTACACCTTCTTTATAATATGTATAAAAAGCACTGTACAGATAAGGAATCAGCTGCATACGCAGATTAATCAGTGTACGGGCATATTCTTCATACCTCTTTGCTTCCGGCAGGAACTCGCCACGTTCGTTCTTTCCACGGTCGAATTGCAGCCACGGAGCGTATTGCAGATACCATGCATTGACCATAGCCTGCGGAGAAAGAATCACCGTTTGCAGACGATGGAAGAAATCTTCGGCAGAATGTGCCTCACGCACTTCGGGACACCACAACAGTCCTCCGAATGCCGAGTTGCAAAGTGCCTGAATGTACTCTTTGGGATCGTATGTATCACTATAAAGTACGGCGTTGCGTGAAGACATGAACATACCGGACGACCGGTAATCCTGATAGGTGCGGGTATTCTTTTCACGATAGATACTGTCCATCGCATTCACATAGAGGGAACCGAATACCTGGTGCATCTTTTCTCCGTCGATGCCCGAAGGGAACTGTGCCATATCCGGGAAGCACCATGTGGCGGAAGCAAAAGATATGTTCGAGTTGTCACATTCGTCCAGTTTGAAGCCGGAGATGCCTTCTTCTATCAGTGTGCGGTGGTAATCGGTAAATATTTTGTGTGCTTCCGGCTGGATGAAGTCCGGTACCAGTCCGTTCCATACAAGGAAATCGCCTGAGTAGGGCTCCAGCGCCTTCCGGATGGGGGAAGAAGGATGAACATACGCGTGTTCCCACAGGTTTACTTTGTATCCTTTCTGCTGCAACTGGTCCAGCATTTCTTTGTGCCTTGGAAAACGGTCGTCGCTCCAGCGATAAGAACAGGAGTAAGTGGCCGTCTGCCATCCCGGTTCGAGTCCCAGTACGTCGCACGGAATCTGTTTCTCGCGGAAATAGTTGGCAAAACGCATGACGGAGTCTTGCGTCGCATCTCCTTTGACACGGTATTTGAATCCGAGTCCCCACATCGGAGGAAGACATCCGCCGCCGGAGAGGAGGTTGTATCTCTTGACTACATCCAGCACTTCCGGTCCGGTGATGATAAATACCTCAATGCCTTTGGCGCCGGGTACGTCGATATGGACTTTATTTCCGTTGCTTCTGTTCTTATACAAGTCTTCTGTGGTGGTAGCAATGTGTTTTCTTTCTTCCGCTTGTAGTTGACGACTATGCTCGGTTTTCTGATTGGAGCCGCATAGGAAAGTGGTATACCGTGCCGTGTTGACCAGAATACCGTACCCTTTGGTAGAGACGTAGAATGTCTGCGGAGCATGTGTATATCCGAGTCCGTTCAGCGGATTGTCGTTTACTATCGGGCGCTTGCGCAGGCCACGCTGACCGAAAGTTTCGAATTGAAGTCCGAAACCGTATATTTGTTCGTTGTCCTCCAGAGGGACTTCGATCAGACAGCCACGGTCGGTTATCTTTATTTGCACTTCGTCGGGGCTGAAGGGCGGCTTTGCAGTCGGGAGTTGTTTCATTGCTTCTACGGCAGGTTTCCCGCCGAATAAGGAATAAGGGGTAAAAGTGTCAATTTCTCCCGCTTGCAGCTTGATGATTCCCGGAGCAATTTCTTCTTGAGCGGATGCTTGCCCGGCAAACAGGAGACCTACTGTGGATAGAAAAAGGTTGAGTAATAGTTTTCTCATTATAGTTTATTTTATCATGGTTATATTAAAATAGACTTTTGAAATGCGATTTTCCACTAAAATGCAATAAAAGAATATTGCAAATATAGGAATAAAACAGATGCGGTATCAAGTATTAATACCTGAGAAGTCAGATAAAGTGACCTGTCACGACATATATTAATGTTTGTGACGGGAGATATTAATATCTTCTTTTTTTGACCGTGATTCTAAAAATAAGGTTTTATATTTGTCCTTGTTTAAGAATGAAAAAGAATAAAACCATGAAAAAGAATTGTTTTCTCCTTCTCTTTTTGCTTTGTGCCTGCCTCGTTCAGGCACAGGATACGTATCGTACCGACAAGGATGTACCTTACATTTCCGGCTCCGAAACAGATGCTTATCGTCTGGAACGTTGTAAACTGGATGTTTATTATCCCGAGAATAAAAAAGATTTTTCCACCATTGTATGGTTTCATGGCGGTGGTATGGAAGGAGGAAGTAAATTTGTTCCCAGGGAACTGACGGATCAAGGCTTTGCAGTAGTGGCAGTTAATTATCGTTTGAGTCCGAAAGCAAAGAATCCGGCTTATATAGAAGATGCCGCCGAAGCTGTGGCATGGACATTCCGGAATATCGAAAAGTATGGCGGTCGCAAGGATCGTATCTTTGTTTCCGGTCATTCGGCGGGAGGTTACCTTACGTTGATTCTGGCAATGGATAAGAAATACATGGCTGCATACGGAGCCGATGCGGATAGTGTAGCTGCCTATCTTCCGGTCAGCGGGCAGACAGTCACTCATTTTACCATCCGCAAAGAACGTGGCCTGCCCAACGGAATCCCCATCATTGACGAATTTGCTCCGGTAAATAAGGCCCGCAAGGATACCGCTCCTGTTGTGCTGATTACGGGGGATAAGAATCTGGAAATGGCTGACCGGTACGAAGAGAATGCACTGCTGGCATCGGTATTGAAGAATATCGGCAATCGGAAAGTCTCTTTATATGAACTGCAAGGATTTGACCACGGACAGGTACTCGGTCCTGCCTGCTATCTGATCGTTAATTATGTGAAGAGGTTCAAGTAATAGACCTGTGATATTCTTTCATTTGATATGGATAATGTGTATATTTGCACGAAACTCATATCAAAAATGTGTAAGTTCTCACATTTCAGATATCAAAAATGTGACTCGGTATGTTTGAAAGAGGAATTATTCAGCTGTTAGTGGCTTGGAAAACGGATGTAAACAGGAAGCCTTTGGTTATTCATGGGGCGAGACAAGTGGGTAAGACGTGGGCTTTGAAGTATTTCGGTCAGAAATACTTTGAAGATGTTGCCTATTTTAGTCTGGATAAAGATGAAAGCGGACTTTGTGATATCTTTAAAACGACTAAAGACCCCGAGCGCATTATACAGCAATTGTCCTTTTTGCATGGACGAAAAATTAATCCTCAGACTACTTTGCTGATATTGGATGAGATTCAGGAGTGCAATGAAGCGCTGAACTCTTTGAAATATTTCTGCGAAGAAGCACCCGAATATGCAGTGGCTTGCGCTGGTTCTTTACTTGGAATTTACCTGAATCACATAGGCAATTCCTTTCCGGTTGGAAAAGTAAATCATCTGTCTATGTATCCGCTGACTTTTACGGAGTTTCTGAATACGAAAGATCCGGCGATGTATCAATATATGTGCTCTGTCAAAGAAATAGCGCCTCTTCCCCAAATCTTCTTCGACAAACTGCGGGAAGCCTTCATTGCCTATTCTATTTGTGGCGGTATGCCCGAACCTGCTTCTTTGATGGTTGACTTTAATGATATGCAAAAAGTGGATTCATCGCTTCGGGATATATTGAATGACTATGCTCTGGATTTTGTGAAACATGCTACACCTACGTTGGCGCCCCGTATCAATTATGTATGGAACTCTCTGCCCTCTCAATTGGCGAAAGAAAATCGTAAGTTTGTTTATCAACTGGTTCGTCCCGGAGCACGTGCGCGTGAATACGAAGATGCTATTTTATGGTTGGAACAAGCTGGTCTTGTCAACAAAGTAGTTCTGAGCAAGTCGCCTAGGCTGCCACTGAAAGCCTACGATGATTTGAGCACTTTTAAGCTCTATGCATTGGATATAGGGTTGTTGAGGCAATTGTCCGAACTGGGTGCAAGTGTTTTGTTATTGTCCACTCCCGGATATACGGAATATAAAGGGGCATTGGCAGAGAATTATGTATTGCAAAGTCTTACAGCACAATTTCAGGCTTCGTTCCGTTACTGGACTTCCGGTAATAAAGCAGAAGTGGATTTTTTACTTCAGCATGGTAATCATATTTATCCGATAGAAGTGAAAGCAGACCAGAATATAACAGGTAAAAGTCTGATTCAGTACGAGAAACTTTATCAACCTGCTTGTCGGATTCGATATTCGATGCTGAATTTGAAACAAGACGGCAATCTGATTAATATTCCTTTATTTCTTGCGGATAAGACGAAAGAGCTGCTGAATAATAACGTGGGATAAAGAATAGAGAGAAACGGCCAAGTGATGAAAAATACAGGTCATTTAAGGAAAATATCTGTGAAATGTAACGTTTCTCATAGTCTGTGAATCATTTATTATATCAGAAATCGGTCGTATTGGCTACATTTACTCCGATTTTACAAACTAATAAATAAAATAGCTATGAAGACATTAAGCAGAACTGTACTTACTCTTTTTGTTTTATCCTTCTCCTGTTTGGCAGCGATAGCCGGAGAAGTATCTTTTAAAATAACCAAGCAATATCTGAACTTCCCCATCTCCCATAAAGAGAACAGAGGAAGGATGACTTTTGAAGTAAACGGCAAGCCGGATTTATCCGTCGTTATCCGTCTGGCGCCGGATGAAGCGGAATACTGGGTGTTTAAAGATGTGTCGGCTTTCAAAGGAAAGACGATCAAGATAACCTACGACGGCAATGAGAAGGGATTGAGTAAAATATACCAGTCCGACGAAATCGAAGGACAAGCTGAACTGTATAAGGAAAAGAACCGTCCGCAATTCCACTTCACTACCCGGAGAGGCTGGATCAATGACCCTAACGGATTAATCTATTATGAGGGCGAATACCACCTGTTCTACCAGCACAATCCTTTTGAAAGAGACTGGGAGAATATGCACTGGGGCCATGCGGTCAGCAAGGACCTGATACACTGGACAGAATTACCGGACGCTCTGTATCCCGACCATTTAGGAACGATGTTCTCCGGTTCGGCAGTCATCGACTATGATAATACCGCCGGATTCAATAAAGGCAAGACTCCAGCCATGGTTGCCGCCTTCACTGCCGCCAGCAGTGACAGACAAGTGCAGGGGATAGCCTACAGCCTTGACAAAGGACGTACCTTCACGAAGTACGACAAGAATCCGGTGATTAACTCCAAGGAGAAATGGAACTCTCAGGACACACGCGACCCGAAAGTGTTCTGGTATGCGCCCTCCAAACATTGGGTACTGGTACTGAACGAGCGCGACGGACACTCCATCTATACCTCTTCCAATCTCAAAGACTGGAAATACGAGAGCCATGTTACAGGCTTCTGGGAATGTCCCGAATTGTTCGAACTGCCGGTTGACGGTGACAAAAACCACACGAAGTGGGTGATGTACGGTGCTACCGGTACGTATATGCTAGGCTCTTTCGACGGCAAAGTATTTACTCCCGAAGCCGGAAAATACTGCTATACCACCGGAAGTATCTATGCGGCCCAGACCTTTACCAATATTCCGGCAAGCGACGGCAGACGCATCCAGATAGGCTGGGGAAGAATCTCCCACCCCGGTATGCCTTTCAACGGAATGATGATGCTCCCCACCGAACTGACTTTGCGTACCACCAAAGACGGCATCCGCCTTGTCAACGTTCCCGTAAAGGAGGTCGAATCCTTGTGTAAGCCTCTTCGTTCCTGGAAATCTCTTTCTTCGGATGAGGCCAACCGCCATCTGAAAGAGTTTTATGATGCCGACTGTCTCCGCATTAAGACAACGATCAAACTCTCTCATGCCACGGATGCCGGATTCAACCTTTTCGGCCAGCGCATGATCGGCTACGACATGAACTCCAATACCCTGAACGGCCGTTTCTACTCTCCCCAAGACCCGACCAGCATGGAGTTGAGTGCCGATATTTACATTGACCGCACCTCTATCGAAGTATTTATCGACGGCGGACTGTATTCTTATTCCATGGAACGCCGCCCTGACACTAACAACAGAGAAGGACTCCACTTCTGGGGAAACCGTATCGAAGTGAAAGACCTGCAAGTCTTTTCCGTAGAATCCATTTGGTAGACGGAAATCAAAAGCTATCTTTGTTTTCAGTTATTTAAATAGGAAAGAGAATATGAAAACGCGTAGTGAAGTTTTTCAGTTTGAGAAAGAGTTGAAATGGGAGCACCCCGCTCCGGGAATCCGTCGTCAGATAATGGGATACGACGGACAGTTGATGATGGTCAAGGTAGAATTTGAGAAAGGAGCGGTCGGTACGTTGCATGAACATTACCACAGTCAGGCTACCTACGTGGCAAGTGGAAAGTTTGAACTGACCATCGGCGACCGGAAAGAGATACTGTCGACCGGCGATGGCTACTATGTAGCACCCGACGAACCGCATGGATGCGTCTGTCTGGAAGCGGGAGTATTGATAGACACATTCAGTCCCATGCGGGCGGATTTTCTGGAATAGTTCCTGATGAATGGTAGGTTACCGGATAATGATGGTATAAATTTACCACATATATGGTATTTCCTGTCAACAAAAACTGCACTATCTTTGTAATATCTTAAAACAAAGGAAATTAAAAACAGATATATATGGAAAAGATTGCAAGGAAATTGACGGATTTGATAGGTAACACTCCGTTGTTGGAACTAAGTAATTATAATAAGAGTAACGGCTTGAAGGCTCGCCTGATAGTGAAAATCGAATCATTCAATCCCGCGGGCAGTGTAAAAGACCGCGTGGCATTGGCAATGATTGAAGATGCCGAAGTGAAAGGAGTCTTGACTCCCGGCGCAACGATCATCGAGCCTACCAGTGGAAATACGGGAGTAGGATTGGCATTCGTGGCTGCCGCCAAGGGGTACAAACTGATTTTGACGATGCCCGATACGATGAGCGTAGAACGTCGTAACCTTTTGAAAGCTCTGGGAGCGGAACTTGTGCTCACTCCCGGTGCCGACGGAATGAAAGGGGCGATTGCCAAAGCGGAAGAGTTGAAAGCTGCCACTCCGGGCAGCGTTATCTTACAGCAATTTGAAAATCCTGCTAATCCCGCTATGCATCTACGCACTACCGGACTGGAAATATGGAGAGATACCGAGGGGAAAGTCGATATCTTCGTTGCCGGTGTAGGTACTGGCGGGACAATTAGCGGAGTAGGAGAAGCATTA
Source organism: Bacteroides sp. MSK.20.82 (assembly GCF_019052485.1). Lineage (NCBI taxonomy): Bacteria > Pseudomonadati > Bacteroidota > Bacteroidia > Bacteroidales > Bacteroidaceae > Bacteroides > Bacteroides sp. MSK.20.82. Next base: position 12,709 of record NZ_JAHQUN010000068.1, on the reverse strand, counting down.
AAGATGCGCGATCCCAGTGTGAAGGCGGTGGCGGTAGAACCTGCCGACTCTCCGGTACTGTCCGGCGGAAAGCCCGGACCTCACAAGATTCAGGGAATCGGTGCCGGTTTCGTACCGAAGACTTATAATGCTTCTGTCGTAGATGAAATTATTCAGGTGCAGAATGACGACGCTATCCGTACCAGTCGTGCGCTGGCGGAAAAAGAAGGGCTGTTGGTCGGCATATCTTCGGGAGCAGCCGTCTATGCGGCTACCGAACTGGCGAAACGTCCCGAAAACGAAGGGAAGATGATCGTAGCCTTATTGCCCGATACGGGAGAGCGTTATTTATCTACTATCCTGTACGCGTTTGAAGAGTATCCTTTGTAAAGGAACGTTTTTTTGAAAGAAATATAGAGAATAATCCTGTGGTTACTTGGCAAAACCGTATATTTGCCAAGTAACCATTTTTATTTAATACTATGCAAAACAAGACGTTAGGGATTCTGATGATTATTCTCCTGCTGTTTTCTGCCTGTAAAGATGAAGAAACTCCTCTCTCTTCAACGAAGCAATTAATCAGCTATTCGATTCAGAAGAGTGACAATCAAGGTAAAATTAAGAATGACGTGAGAGGTTCCATTAAAGGGAATGTGATAACGCTATCGATGGATCAATATGATGACTTGAAGTCATTGATTGCTACATTCAAGTATGAAGGAACATCTGTAAGCGTGAATGGAGTCGGGCAGGAATCCGGCATCACTTCGAATGATTTTTCCCGGCCGCTGATGATTCTCGTAGAAGCAGAAGACGGCAGCAGGGAACAATATACAGTCGAAGTTGTCTTGAAAGATGCGCAGGTGTTATCCGAATTTCGCTTTTTGAGAAAAGATAATGCTTTGCTGACTGCTGATGTCTCATGTACGATTGAAGATGAGACTATTGTATCTTCCTACACATTTCCACAATCGAAACTGATTCCTGTCTTTACGACTGATGCCGTGAAAGTAGTGGTAGATGATGTAGAACAGGTCAGCGGTGTGACGGAAATTGATTTCGCCTCTCCGGTCACTTATCAGTTTGTGATGCGGAATGGAGAAGTAGTCCGATACATCCTGACGCTGGACTTTATCCTGATTCCTCAGTTTACGATCACGACAGAAGACCCTAGTGTTACGGAGATACCAAGTAAGGATTATTATTTGAATGCGACTCTCACCGTGGATGGCAAAGGGATTTATGAGAACTATACAGGCAAGACGGAGGTGAAAGGACGAGGAAACTCCACATGGGGATATCCGAAGAAACCTTACCGGTTAAAACTTGATAAGAAATCTGAGATTTGTGGTTTGGGAAAAGCGAAGAATTATGTATTACTGGCTAATCATATCGATCCTACCTTGATGCTTAACTCAGTTGCCTTCAAAGTCGGGCAATTGCTGAATATTCCTTTCACTAATCATGCCATTCCGGTGGATGTGGTTCTGAATGGCAAATACAAAGGCTCCTATCTGCTGACGGAACAGATAGAAATCAAAGAAAATCGTGTGGATTTGGATGAGAATAACAGCGTGATGTGGGAGCTTGATTCCTATTTTGATGAAGATCCGAAATTCAAGTCCGAAGCATTCAATCTTCCGGTGATGGTGAAAGACCCTGATTTGACTACAGAGCAGTTTGAGTATTGGAAGAAAGATTTTAATGCATTTACCGTGCAGTTTGCAAAGGAGCCGTTAGAAGGAAATATGTATGTGGATATGATTGATATTGAATCGGTTGCAAAATATCTGATTACCTTTAATTTAGTACACAATATGGAGATTAACCATCCGAAAAGCATCTTTATTCATAAAGAGGGGAAAGGTAAATATGTTATGGGACCGATCTGGGACTTTGACTGGGCGTATGATTATGAAGGTAAAGAGACACATTTCGGGAGTTATGAAACTCCGCTCTTTTCTGATGATATGAATGGAGTGGGAACTGCTTTTTTCCAACGCTTCCTACAAGACAGTCGGGTGAGAACTATTTATAAAAACTTTTGGCAAGACTTTAAGTCAAATAAATTAAATGAGTTGTTGCAGTATATAGATGATCAGGCCAAGCTTATTAAACCATCTGTAACGAGAAATAGTGAATTATGGGAAAACACCCGTTCCTTTGATGCGAAAGTGATAGAACTGAAGAATTGGTTGAAAAATAGGGCAGAGTATATAGATGGTGAAGTAAATCAATACTGATAGAGTTTCATATATTAGCATTTCACTTCTCAGTCATTAACACTTGACTTCTCAGATGTTAATACTTGTCGTATCAGGTATTAACACCTGAGAACTTGAGTATTAATGCCTGATAGACTGACTTATAACATCATGAAAACCAAGATTTTGCAGGTGATTCCATGAGATTTGTACATCTCATGGCTTTTCGTCTGCCCGCAGACCGAAAACTTTTCCTGTCATCTGATCTACAGGTACTTTCCATACTTTGACATTCCGTACGGCAGGATCGGAATAGCTGAACTGATCCTTTGTGTAATGGCGCATGATAATGTCCAGTGCATGACGTTTTTCCTCCATATCTTCTATGAATTCTACTTTCCCACGGCACATGGCACTCTCCGAGCGCATACTGTAGCTGCAAGCTACCTGCTTGTGCTGATAGACAAGTTTGTGTCCGAGGCTGAACGTGATACACACGTTGTTATTACGTTGCAGCATTTCTATCTTTCCCCCTTCGGGACCGGAATGGAGGTAAAGAGTATCGTTTTCATAACCGAAGTTCATAGGAACTACGTATGGATTGCCTTCTAAGTCTGTTATGCCTACAAAGCAGGCATCAGCTTGAAGAATAATGGATTCGATTCGTTGCTTGTCTTCGATAACGATTGTTTTCATTCTAATGTCGGTTTTTACAGGTTTGTGCCAAGCCTCTGGCACAGTTGTGCCACCGCATTGGCACTACTATGCCAAGCCCTTGGCACAAGCGTGCCAATAGAGTGGCACAGAAGAGTATACTATTAATCCGTTTTTACAGTACTTGTTTCTATTTCTCAATCAGCGCAAAGTCTAATTGCTTCTTCTCCAGATTGGCGCGTGCCACGCGAATGGTGATGGCATCTCCCAAACTGTATATCTTGTTCTTACGGCGTCCGCGGAGGCAATAATTCTTTTCGTCGAATTCATAATAGTCATCGTCCAGATCACGGATAGGAACCATGCCTTCACATTTGTTCTCGTTGAGTTCAACGTAAAGGCCCCATTCCGTAACACCGGAGATCACACCGTCATAAATTTGTCCGAGACGTTCGCTCATGAATTCTACCTGTTTGTATTTGATAGAAGCACGTTCGGCATTGGCTGCAATCTGTTCCATGTTCGAACTATGGTCGCAGAGGTCCTCGTACTTGCTTTCGGATACGCTACGACCGCCGTCCATATACTTCGTAACCAAGCGGTGTACCATCATATCCGGGAATCGGCGGATGGGTGAAGTGAAGTGGGTGTAATAGTCGAATGCCAGTCCGTAATGGCCGATATTGTGCGTAGAATAACGCGCTTTCTGCATGGCACGGATCGATACGGTTTCAATCAGGTTTTCCTCTTTCTTGCCGTGAATATCGTCCAGCAAATGGTTGATAGACTTTGATATATCTGTTTTCGTTCCGCTTGTACGTACCTTATAGCCGAAGCGGGCGATGAACTGTGACAGGTTTTCCAGTTTTTCCGGATCGGGCAGATCGTGGATACGATAAGGAAGTACTTTGGCTTTTTTGTTCTTGGGTACACGTCCCACTTTCTCTGCTACTGTCCTGTTGGCGAGCAGCATGAATTCTTCCACCAGCTTGTTGGCATCCTTGGACTCTTTGAAGTATACGCTGATAGGTTTTCCCTTTTCGTCGATTTCAAACTTCACCTCGTAGCGGTCGAAGTTGATGGCTCCTGCTGCGAAACGTTTCTCACGAAGTGCTTTGGCGATGGTGTCCAGCATGAGAACTTCTTCTTTAAAATCGCCCGTTTTCGTTTCGATGATCTGCTGCGCCTCTTCGTAAGTGAAGCGACGGTCGGAGTTGATGACGGTATGTACGATGCGGGAGTCTTTTACTTCTCCTTTCTCGGTGATGTCGAAGATGACGGAGAATGCGAGTTTCTCTTCATTCGGACGCAAGGAGCAGATGAAGTTACACAGGCGTTCGGGAAGCATCGGAATGGTGCGGTCCACCAGATAAACGGAAGTCGCCCGCTTTTCTGCTTCTTTGTCGATGATGCCGCCTTCTTTTACATAGTGAGTCACATCGGCGATATGTACGCCTACTTCCCACAATCCGTCTTTGATGGGGCGGATCGAAAGTGCGTCGTCGAAGTCCTTGGCGTCTTTCGGGTCGATGGTGAAAGTCGTTACCTTACGGAAGTCTTCGCGTCTGGCTATCTCTTCCGGAGTAATTTCTGCGGGAATCTTATCGGCTGCTGTTTCTACCGCTTTCGGATATACGTAGGGCAGGCCGAACTCAGCGAGGATGGCGTGCATTTCTGTTGTATTGTCTCCTGCTACACCGAGGATGTCGATCACTTGTCCGATAGGATTCTTTGCCTTGTCGGGCCATTCGGTTACTTTCACGATTGCCTTGTCGCCGGTTTTTCCTCCTTTCAGCTTCTCTTTCGGGATGAAGATGTCGTTGGCAAGCGTACGGTTTTCCGTAACTAAGAAGGCATACGACTTGGCTACTTCCAGTGTACCTACAAAGGTGTCATTGGCACGTTCCAGAATCTCGATGACTTCTCCTTCCGCGTCTTTATTCTTCCGCTTGGCGTAGAAAGTGATCTTTACTTTGTCATTGTTCATGGCATGTGCCGAATTGCGTTCGGCAACAAAGATCGGATCGCCTCCACCTTCGGGGATAAAGGAGTTCTTTCCGTTGCTCTTGCGTTGGAAGGTACCGATCATCTCCGTTCCGTGATTGTTGAGGCGGAACTTTCCTTTTTCAATTTCGGAAATATAATCGTCATCTGAAAGGTCGTGTAACAGATCAGCGCATAGCATTTTCTGCGGATGGGTAGTGAGATGCAACTCCGAGAAAATATACTTCATACTAAGCGTTTCGCTGGGTTTGGCATGGAAAAAGTCTATCAATAACGCTGCCAGCTCTTTCTTACTCATTCTTTTGCCGGCCTTTTTCTCTTTCTTTTCTTTCTTTTTCGCCATAATGTATAGAATTGATTTATTTGAAAATTCTTTGATGGGAGTACAAAGTAAACAAATATTTGAATTTGATAGTTATGAATTGGATAAAACTTTCGCTGACTTCGATAATTTCGTCCTTATTAAAATAAAAAGCATCCCTCCTGAATCACTTCGGTAGGAATGCTTATAAGATTGAGAAATGTAAAATGGTTTTTGTTTCATTTTTATTGTATCTTTGTGGCATCATTCTTTTCTTATACATCGAGGTTATAATTAATGGAGAGTATCTTAATAACAGGAGCAAGCGGATTTATAGGAAGTTTTATTGTCGAAGAGGCATTAAAACGAAAGTTTGGTGTGTGGGTGGGGATTCGTCCCACCAGCAGCAAAAAGTACTTGAAGAACCGGAAGATCCATTTTCTGGAACTGGACTTTGCTCATCCCAATGAATTGCGTGCCCAACTCTCCGGACATAAAGGAACCTATAATAAGTTTGACTATATCATCCATTGTGCGGGAGTCACGAAATGTCCGGATAAGAATACTTTTGATTATGTGAATTATCTCCAGACCAAATACTTTATTGATACCCTGAAAGCGTTGAATATGGTTCCGAAGCAATTCATCTATATCAGTACGCTGAGTGTATTCGGACCTGTACGCGAAAAAGATTATTCGCCGATAGAAGCCGGTGATGTCCCGATGCCAAATACTGCTTATGGTCTTAGCAAGCTTAAGGCTGAACTTTATATTCAGAGTATTCCCGGTTTCCCTTATGTTATTTATCGCCCTACAGGAGTTTACGGTCCTCGTGAACTGGATTATTTCCTGATGGCGAAGTCCATCCGGCAGCATGTTGACTTCTCTGTCGGCTTCCGGCGGCAGGACCTGACTTTTGTTTATGTAAAAGACATTGTGCAGGCCATCTTTTTAGGAATAGAAAAAAAAGTGACTAGAAGAGCCTATTTTCTGACTGACGGGAAGGTGTATAATAGTCGTGTATTTTCGGACTTAATACAAAAAGAACTGGGTAATCCGTTTGTTATTCATGTGAAATGTCCATTAATTGTGCTAAAAGTTATATCTTTGCTCGCTGAATTCATTGCAACACGTTCCGGCAAGAGCAGTACGCTGAATTCTGATAAATATAAAATAATGAAACAACGTAACTGGCAATGTGATATAACCCCTGCCATTAATGAGTTAGGGTATGCTCCCGAATATGACTTGGAGAAGGGAGTCCGTGAAACCATTGACTGGTATAAAAACGAAGGATGGCTTTAGACTTATTTAAGCGAGTGGAAACCCGGAAGGGGTTGTTTGCTGTGGAGAAGATAACATTGATTTATAATCTGTTGACCTCCATTTTGATTCTGTTCCTGTTTCAGCGAATGGATCATCCATGGCACATGTTGCTGGATAGGGCGATGATCGCTGCAATGACTTTCCTGCTGATGTATCTTTATCGGCTGGCTCCTTGCAAGTTTTCGGCGTTTGTACGTGTTGCTATTCAGATGAGCCTGCTTTCCTACTGGTATCCGGATACGTTTGAGTTTAACCGGTTCTTTCCGAATCTCGACCATGTGTTTGCCATAACCGAGCAGTTTATCTTCAATGGGCAACCTGCTATCTGGTTCTGTCATACATTCCCGCATCTTTTGGTCAGTGAAGCATTCAATATGGGATATTTCTTTTATTATCCGATGATGCTCATTGTGACGGTGTTTTATTTTATCTATAAGTTTGAATGGTTTGAGAAGATGTCGTTTGTACTGGTAACTTCTTTCTTTATCTATTATCTGATTTATATCTTTGTTCCGGTAGCAGGGCCGCAGTTCTACTTCCCAGCTATAGGTTTTGATAATGTATCTAAAGGAATTTTCCCGGCCATCGGCGATTATTTCAATAACAATCAGGAGTTACTTCCCGGTCCGGGCTATCAACATGGCTTCTTTTACAGTTTGGTAGAAGGTTCGCAGCAAGTGGGAGAGCGTCCTACGGCAGCTTTCCCCAGTTCGCATGTCGGTATTTCTACCATTCTTATGATTATGGCATGGCGTGGCAGTAAGAAGTTGTTTGCCTGTCTGATCCCTTTCTATATGCTGCTTTGCGGGGCTACAGTATATATTCAGGCGCACTACGTTATCGATGCGATCGTAGGTTTCTTCTCTGCATTCTTGTTGTATGTTGTGGCGACGTGGATGTTCAAGAAGTGGTTTGCGCAGCCGATGTTTAAGTAAAACTAATCTAAAAGAGAATTTACTTTTTCAGGAATTGTTTCGAATATCCGGAACAATTCTTCTTTCGTTTCTGCCCGCAACATGGCAATACGAGTCTCTTTAAAATTAGGAATCCCTTTGAACAACGGACTGGCAGCCAAGTGGCGGCGCACGTGCAAGATGCCCCTGCGTTCATCAAGCAGATTCACACTGTCAATCACTTCCTGGCGAAGTACCTCCATACACCATTCAAAGCTGAGTGGCGGCAATTCCTCCCCCGTTTCCAGATAATGCTTTACTTCCTTGAATATCCAGGGACGTCCGAAGCTGGCACGACCGATCATGACTGCATCTACTCCGTAACGGTCAAAACACTCCTTGCAGCGTTGAGGTGTTGTCACGTCTCCGTTGCCAATGATAGGAATGTGCATCCTTTGATTGTTCTTCACTTCTCCGATCAGTGTCCAGTCCGCTTCTCCGGTGTACATCTGCGCACGGGTTCTACCGTGAATGGTTAGTGCGGCAATGCCGCAATCCTGTAGTTGTTCTGCCAGATCTACAATGATTTTATTGTTGGCGTCCCATCCTAAACGGGTTTTCACTGTCACAGGTATTTTGACTGCGTCCACTACGGCACGGGTAATTTCCAGCATCTTCGGAATATTTTGCAGCATTCCTGCTCCTGCTCCTTTTCCTGCTACTCTCTTCACGGGGCAGCCGAAGTTTATGTCGAGAATATCGGGCTGCGCCTGCTCTACGATCTTCGCAGCTTCGACCATCGTTTCCGTATCTTTACCATAAATCTGAATGGCTACAGGGCGTTCTTCATCGCTGATACTCAGTTTCTGTGCAGTCTTGCTGACAGCGCGTATCAGTGCATCGCTCGATACAAATTCAGTATATACCATGTCAGCTCCGAACTTTTTGCACATTAGGCGGAAAGCAGGATCTGTCACGTCCTCCATCGGGGCGAGTAGTATAGGGTGTTCTCCCAGGTCTATATGGCTTATTTTCATAATCGATACTTCTTTTTGCGGTGCAAAGGTACGGATAAAAACTGAAAGAACTATTTGTTGAGGTAAGTTTCACGGATACGGATTAATTCGTACCTTTGCATTCTCCTATCACATTTTAATGATTATCAGATAGTAAAATGAATATAAAAGATTTTGAAATAATGGCGCCTGTCGGTTCGCGTGAATCCCTTGCGGCAGCCATTCAGGCTGGAGCCGATTCTATCTATTTTGGTATAGAAAACCTTAACATGCGTGCCCGTTCTGCCAATACGTTTACCGTTGATGACTTGCGTGAGATAGCTCAGACGTGTGATGAACATGGAATGAAAAGCTATCTGACCGTTAATACCATTATCTATGATAAGGATATTCCTTTGATGCGTACCATTGTGGACGCGGCTAAAGCGGCAGGAATATCAGCGGTGATCGCTGCCGATGTAGCGGTAATGAACTATGCCCGTCAGATCGGTCAGGAAGTACACCTGTCTACTCAATTGAATATATCGAATGCGGAAGCCTTGAAGTTCTACGCCCAGTTTGCCGATGTCGTAGTGCTGGCCCGTGAGTTGAATCTGGAACAGGTGGCCGAGATTTATCGTCAGATTCGGGAAGAGAATATCTGCGGTCCGAGCGGAGAGCAGATTCGTATTGAAATGTTCTGTCACGGTGCCTTGTGCATGGCAGTCTCCGGTAAGTGCTATTTGTCTCTGCACGAAATGAATCACTCGGCCAATCGGGGTGCCTGTATGCAGGTATGCCGTCGTTCTTATACGGTTCGCGATAAGGAGACGGATGTGGAACTGGATATCGACAATGAATATATCATGTCACCGAAAGACTTGAAGACCATTCATTTTATGAATAAGATGATGGATGCGGGTGTGCGTGTATTCAAGATTGAGGGACGTGCCCGCGGTCCTGAGTATGTGCGTACGGTGGTGGAATGTTATAAAGAAGCGATAAAGGCCTATCTGGATGATACGTTTACAGACGAAAAGATTGCCGCTTGGGATGAACGTCTGAAGGCAGTCTTTAACCGTGGCTTTTGGGATGGCTACTATCTGGGACAACGCTTGGGCGAATGGACACGGAATTATGGTTCGGCCGCTACGGAACGTAAAATCTATGTGGGCAAAGGTATCAAATACTTCTCCAATATCGGTGTCTCTGAGTTCTTGGTAGAAGCTGCCGAAGTCAGTGTAGGTGACAAGCTGCTGATAACGGGACCTACCACCGGCGCAGTCTTTATGACACTGGACGAAGCGCGTGTCGATCTGAAGCCGGTAGAGACGGTAAAGAAAGGTCAGCGTTTCTCAATGAAATCAGAGAAGATACGTCCCAGCGACAAATTATATAAATTGGTATCTACCGAAGAATTGAAGAAATTCAAGGGACTTGATGTAGAACAGAAAAGAGGATAAACGATGAGCCAGTATATCTACGAATTGGAGATGAAGGTGCGTGATTACGAATGTGACCTTCAGGGGATTGTCAACAATGCCAATTATCAGCATTATCTGGAGCATACCCGCCACGAGTTTCTGACCTCGGTAGGTGTTAGTTTTGCGGCGTTGCATGAACAGGGAGTCGATCCGGTAGTGGCACGTATCAATATGGCTTTCAAGACTCCGTTGAAGAGTGGGGATGAGTTTGTCTCCAAACTGTATATGAAGAAAGAAGGCATCAAATACGTATTCTATCAGGATATCTTCCGCAAAAGCGATCAGAAAGTAGTAGTGAAATCCACTGTTGAGACGGTATGTGTGGTAAACGGACGTTTAAGTAACAGCGAATTGTTCGACAATGTCTTTGCTCCATACCTGAAATGACCGATAACGAACAAGAACAAATATATAGCATCGCTCTGACAATGGTGCCCGGTATCGGGCACATTGGAGCGAAACGTCTGGTAGAGGGCATGAAGAGTGCCACCGATGTGTTCCGCTTCAGGAAAGAACTGGCGCAGCGATTATCCGGAGTACATGAACGGGTGTCGGGTGCACTGGACTGTCCGTCAATTATTGCCCGTGCCGAACAGGAACTTGTATTCCTGCAAAAGAATCATATCCAGTGCCTGACTTTTCATGATGAGGCGTATCCTTCCCGCTTGCGGGAGTGTGAAGACGCTCCTGTTGTACTGTTCTATAAGGGAAATGCCGATTTGAACGCTCTCCATATCATTAATATGGTGGGTACCCGCCACGCTACTGATTACGGTACACAACTCTGTACTACTTTCCTCCGTGACTTAAAAGCTTTGTGTCCTGACGTATTAGTTGTCAGCGGCCTTGCTTACGGCATTGATATCAATGCCCACCGGAGTGCATTGGACAATGACTTGCCTACAGTCGGCGTGTTAGCTCACGGACTGGACCGTATTTACCCTTCTCTTCATCGTAAGACAGCCGTTGAAATGCTTGATAAAGGCGGATTGCTGACAGAATTTCCTGTCGGTACAACACCGGATAAACACAATTTTATCAGTCGCAACCGTATTGTGGCCGGTATGTGTGATGCTACGATTGTGGTAGAATCGGCTGCCAAAGGCGGCTCTCTGATCACAGCCGAGCTTGCGGAAAGCTATCACCGCGACTGTTTCGCCTTCCCCGGTCGTGTGACCGATGAATATTCAAAAGGATGTAACCAACTGATCCGTGACAGTAAAGCATCCCTTCTGTTGTCTGCCGAAGACTTGGTGGAGGCGATGGGATGGACGTTGGATTCACATCCGGCAAAGGTAGAGAATGTACAGCGCAGCCTGTTTCTGGAACTGACAGAAGAGGAGCAAAAGGTAGTTCATACGTTGGAAAAACAAGGAAACTTACAGATTAATACCTTAGTGGTAGAGACAGATATTCCCGTACATAAAATGAGTGCAATTCTCTTTGAACTGGAAATGAAGGGAGCCGTACGGGTATTGGCAGGAGGAGTTTATCAATTATTATAAATCTAATAACCAACCTAAAACAATTTGAAATGAAACGACATTTTCTAGTATTCATGGCAGCAGTATGCCTGTTATCCGTTCAGAACACACGTGGACAGCAAATGGTGCCTGCGCAGAAAATCTCCGCAACACCTGCTGCCGGCACACAAATGACTCTTGCACAAGCTGATGGGATTGCTTTTCGTGTACTTTCTTTTTCTGAGGCTTTAAAAAGAGCGGAGGTGGAAGACAAACTGCTTTTTGTCGACTGCTTCACGACTTGGTGCGGTCCTTGCAAGAGGTTATCCAAAGTAGTTTTTAAAGATTCCCTGGTTGCCGATTATTTTAACCGTCATTTTGTGAATCTGAAGATGGACATGGAGAAAGGTGAAGGAGTGGAACTCAGAAAGAAATATGGGGTACACGCATATCCTACCCTTCTTTTCATTAATTCAAGCGGTGAGGTCGTATACCGACTGGTAGGTGCTGAGGATGCTCCTGAATTGCTGAAGAAAGTGAAACTGGGTGTAGAGTCCGGTGGACTTTCGGGACTTAAGAAACGTTATGAAGCTGGTGACCGTGACTTGGCTTTTATCTGCGGATATATCAATGCGCTTTCTGCTGCCAACCGTGAACAGGAGGCAGGAAAGGTGGCAGCTGATTTCCTGCAGGGAAGAGAGCAGAAAATGCTGGAAGATGAAGATTACTTTTTGGTATTCTATTACTATGTGCATGATGTTAACTCTTCCGCATTTCAGTATGTGGTAAACCATCAGAAAGAAATTGCTGACAAATTTCCCCGTCAGGGTGCTTCTCTCGACCGCAGACTACTTGAAGACTGGATAGCCGGTTCATATGCCTATCTGACAGTGGACGAGTCCGGTCACTGTACGTTTGACGAACAGGGACTGGATGCCTACGTGGCGAAGATGAAACAGATGAATGTGGCGGAAGCTGACATGATAGGCGAGAGTCTGCGCCTCAGCAGAGACGGTATAATGAAGCAATGGGATTCATTTGTGAAACGTGGCGATAAGATACTTGCTTCGCACACCATTTTGGGTGACGAAGGGCATTTATTGCAATGGGTGAACTGGCTCAATAAGGAATGTGCAGATATGTCATTGCGTGAGAAAGCTGCTCAGTGGTGTGATAAAGCCTGCGAAGAATTGATAAAGAAGAATGAGGAGATCAAAAAGAACTTGCCTCCCGGAGCTATTCCGGCCATCTCCATGGTAGACCATAAAGGGCAGTTACTACAAGTGGCAGAGAAGCTGAGAAAACTGATGCAACAAAGTTGAGACCCTGTAGGGATTCATAAATAAGAGGGTGAATTCTAAGTCCTCTCCAAACAATATCTATAAAATCTTACCCAAGTTTACGAA
>NZ_JAHQUN010000067.1:0-20629 GCF_019052485.1 Bacteroides sp. MSK.20.82 | reverse complement strand
TATCTGAATCGGCAGGGAGAAGTATTGCTGCCACTCAAAGGTGGGAAATGGAAAGGATGTTTCCATGTACCAAGAGGATTGTACCAATGCTGGAAAGTACTGGAAAATTTATAAACCCTTATTTAAATAGAACGATATGGACGGACGACGTAATTTTCTAAAAACCGCATTTGCCACATGTTCATTGCTAGCAGGCAGCAAACTTCTGACGGCATGCACTCCCATCAAAAGGGCAGCATCTGAAGAAGAAGAAACATTTGAGACATTTGCCACTCCCAATGCCTTGAAAGGGATGCCTATCAAAGCTACTTTTCTGGACGAAATCAGTTGGGATATTCCGCACCAGAATTGGGGTACAAAAGAATGGGATAAGGATTTTAAAGCTATGAAAAAGATGGGAATCAATACCGTAGTGTTGATTCGTGCCGGTCTTGGTAAATGGATTGCTTCTCCTTTTCAATGCCTGTTGGGAAAAGAAGATGTGTATTATCCGCCTGTAGACTTGGTCGAGATGTTTCTGACACTGGCCGATAAATACGACATGGCTTTCTATTTTGGTATGTACGATTCCGGGAAGTACTGGCAGGAAGGATTATTTCAGAAAGAAATAGATTTGAACATGGCTCTGATTGATGAAGTATGGAAGAAATATGGTCATCATAAATCTTTTCAGGGATGGTATTTATCTCAGGAAATCAGCCGCCGGACGAAAAACATGTCTAAGATTTATGCGGAAGTCGGAAAGCACGCCAAGAGTGTCTCTGGCAATCTGACGACTTTAGTTTCTCCATACATACATGGAGTAAAGACAGACCAGGTAATGGCGGGTGACAAAGCCTTGTCAGTGAAAGAACACGAAGAAGAATGGGACGAAATATTGGATAATGTAAAGGGAGCAGTCGATATCATGGCATTTCAGGATGGTCAGGTAGACTATCATGAATTATATGATTATCTGGTTATTAACAAAAAACTGGCTGATAAATACAATATGAAATGCTGGACCAATATCGAATCTTTTGACCGGGACATGCCTATTCGTTTCCTACCCATTAAATGGGAAAAGCTATTGTTGAAACTGGACGCTGCGCGAAGAGCGGGAATGGAAAATGCAATCACGTTTGAGTTTTCTCATTTCATGAGCCCTAATTCGGCTTATCTGCAAGCCGGACACTTATACGAACGATATTGTGAACACTTTATTCTATAAACCTATCTAATATTGTAATGCAATGAAAAAAAGAATCAAATGGAATCCGAGGTTTATTACCTCATTATTTATTGCGTTCATGTGCACACTCAACTGTATGGCACAAAACGTAATAAAGGGATCAGTCAATGATGGTAGTGGCGAACCATTACCTGGAGTATCTGTAGCTGTAAAAGGTACAACCAGCGGTACTATCACAGACTTGGATGGAAAGTTCAGTATCAATGCCCGAAATAATGATGTATTGATATTCTCTTACGTTGGTATGAATACACAGGACATCAAGGTAAACAACCAGCGTTTCATTTCAGTAACTATGAAAGACGACGTTGCTTCACTGGATGAAGTAGTTGTTGTGGGATACGGTACTCAAAAACGTGGAAGCATCACTGCAGCAATTTCTACCGTATCGGACAAAGAATTGCTGAAAGCTCCGACGATGAGTATCAGTAACGTAGTTGGCGCACGTATTGCCGGAGTGGCAGCCGTTCAGTCCAGTGGTCAGCCGGGGTCTGACAATGCAACATTGACCATGCGCGGACAAACGGGTATAGTATACGTAATCGATGGAATCCGCCGTACATCAGCCGACTTCAACGGACTGGACCCTAACGAAATAGAATCGGTATCTATTCTGAAAGACGCTTCGGCTGTAGCCGTTTACGGTTTGGATGCCAATGGTGTTTTCATCGTTACCACGAAACAGGGTAAGGCAGAAAAAATGTCTATTACTTATACAGGTTCTGTCGGTTTCAGCCAAAATGCGGAACAACAGGAATGGCTGGATGGACCCGGTTATGCTTATTGGTATAATAAAGCACGCGAACTGCAAGGAGACTCTCAGGTATTTACAGCAGAGATGGTGCAGAAGATGAAAGACGGAGTTGATGGTTGGGGAAACACAAACTGGTATGATAAAGTATATGGCACCGGCACCCGTACGCACCATAACATTTCAGCAACCGGAGGTAGTGACAGAGTGCGTTTCTTTGCATCTATCGGTTATCTGAATGAAGATGGTAACATAGATAACTATGGTTACAACCGTTTGAATCTTCGTTCCAATATTGATGCAAAGTTAACCAAGAGCCTCACTTTCACCTTAGGAGTATCCGGTCGTATTGAAAAAAGAGATTCGCCGCGCTATTCTGCCGATCCGAATGCCTGGCATAATGTTCCGCAACAAATCATTCGTGCCCTGCCTTATGTGCCTGACACTTATGAATATGAAGGAAAAACATATAATGTATCCACTCCGACGGCTTCCTCTCCGGTGGCTCCGGTGGCATCTATCAATGAATCCGGATACAGCAAATCCAACTATTCCTATATTCAGTCCAATTTCAGTCTGAAATATGACGCACCTTGGCTGAAAGGATTAAGCTTTAAATTTCAAGGGGCTTATGACCTGACATATAACTTCAGTAAGATTCTCAGCAATCCTTATGAAGTAATGATCATGAATCTTCCGACTATTGAGAGCACTTCATTAACTTACTATAAAGGAACCGACGCGTCGGGCAATTCAATCAGTCTGAGTGAATCTGCTTCCCGGGGATATACATTTACCACACAGTCAAGTGTGACGTATGACAATAAGTTCGGGAAACATACTGTAGGAGCTATGTTCCTGGCAGAAACCCGTGAAAACAAAAGTAATGCATTAAGTGCCACTGGTTATGGGCTGGACTTTATCCAATTGGATGAACTCAATCAGATCACGAATAAGACAGGAAACGGAGCAGAAAAATTCCCATCTATCGGAGGATATAGCGGACATACCAGAGTAGCAGGTTTCGTAGGTCGTGTGAACTATAATTATGATGATAAGTATTATTTGGAAGCTTCTCTTCGTCACGATGGTAGTTATCTGTTTGGAGGTATGAATAAACGTTGGGTAACATTGCCCGGTGTTTCTGCAGGTTGGAGACTCAACAATGAAAGTTGGTTCAATGCTCCCTGGGTCAATAATCTGAAACTGAGAGCCGGTATTGGTAAAACAGCCACCAGCGGCGTAAGCGCCTTCCAATGGAGAAATACAATGGGAATCAGCAAAAATGCAGTTGTTATTGGCGGCAGCAGTCAGACCATGATGTATGCTTCCGTATTAGGTAATCCCAACTTGTCATGGGCACAGTGCCTGAACTATAATGTCGGTGTCGACGCAACGATGTGGAATGGTTTGTTAGGAGTTGAATTTGACGTATTCTATAAATACGAGTATGATAAACTGGCCACTGTGACCGGAGCATACGCACCTTCAAGAGGTGGATATTATTTCAGTTCTGCCAATGTGAACAAGACTGATTATAAAGGTTTCGACGTTACTTTGACTCATTATAACCATATCAACAAGTTTAATTATGGTGCCAAGTTGATCTGGTCATATGCATACGGTCGTTGGCTGAAGTATGTAGGCGACTCCGACAATGCTCCTGAATATCAGCGTTTGACAGGAAAGCAAATCGGTTCTAAATATGGTTTTATCGCAAATGGTCTGTTTCAGAGCGAGGAAGAGATAGCAAATTCAGCAACAGTTAAAGGCTATAAGGCATTGCCGGGATACATTAAGTATGTAGACAGAAATGGTGATGGTATTATTACAGCAGCACAAGACCAAGGCTATGTAGGCAAAAGTGCTACTCCGAAGCATACCGGTTCTTTGAATTTATTCGGTAATTGGAAAGGATTTGACTTTGACTTATTATTCTCTTGGGGATTGGGCAATGTAGTTGCACTGACAGGTCAATATACAGCCAGTGGTTCTGAAGGTACACAGGATAATACCTCATTTACGAAGCCTTTCTATCATGGTGGAAACTCACCGACTTTCCTGGTAGAGAACTCATGGACACCTGATCACACTAACGCGGAATTTCCACGTCTGGAAATCACAGGTCCGAGTAACAACAATGGGTACTCTTCAACTTTTTGGTACAGGAATGGTAACTATATGCGTTTGAAAACTGCACAGATAGGTTACAACTTCCCGAAAAAGTGGTTGAATCCGGCAGGTATAGAAGGACTAAGACTTTATGTAGAAGGATATAACCTATTGACCTTCAGCGGACTTACCAAATACAACATCGACCCGGAATCACCGGCAGTAAACAATGGTTATTATCCGCAACAGAGAACATATACGCTAGGTGTAAAACTAACATTCTAAAAAACGGAAGCATATGAAAAAAATATTATTAAATATATCATTAGCACTGGCACTAGGCTTTAGTATAAGTTCGTGCAATGACTGGCTGGACGGTGTGGAGCAAACCTCGACCGTTAGTGATGAAATTGTTTGGCAAGATGAAGCATATGTGGATAAATACGTCAATGCATTCTACACATATCTAAACAAATACGGACAATTTGGTGAATCTCAGTTCTCGGGAAGTTTAACGGAAAGTTTGACCGAGACATTCAAATACGGTTCAGTATCTTTAGGAGACAGAGCCGGACATCCGAACAACTACGTAACTAATCCGGATGTTATCAGTCCGGACGGATGCCGTTACAACATTTGGGATAAGGATTTGGCCTACGGTAATATCCGTCAGATGAATCAGTTTTTGGTTATGCAGAAGAAGTACTCTACATTCCCGGATGATAAGAATCTGAAATGGGAAGCTCAGGTACGCTTTTTCCGTGCTTATGTTTATTTTCAGTTAGCCAAACGGCATGGCGGAGTCATTCTGTATGACGATCTCCCTACCTCTAACGACAAAGCACGCAGCACAGCAGCGGAAACATGGCAATTCATTGCAGATGACCTGGATTTTGCGGCAACCAATCTTCCTAAAGAATGGGATGCAGCCAACAAAGGACGAGTGACAAAAGGTGCGGCTTACGCATTGAAATCACGTGCTATGCTATATGCTGAGCGTTGGCAGGATGCTTATGACGCAGCTGATGAAGTAGAAAAGTTACAGTTGTATGATTTGGTGGACAACTATGCAGATGCTTGGAAAGGCAATAATAAAGAAGCTATTTTGGAATTTGACTACAATAAAGACAGTGGCCCGAACCATACCTTCGACCAGTATTACGTTCCGCAATGTGACGGCTACGACTTTGGTGCGCTGGGTACTCCGACACAGGAAATGGTAGAATCTTATGAAGATAAAAACGGAAACAAAGTAGACTGGTCCGAATGGCACGGCACTACCACCCAAGAACCTCCATACGATCAGTTGGAACCTCGTTTTGCGGCTACTGTTATTTATCGCGGCTGTACGTGGAAAGGCAGAATGATGGATTGTAGCGTAGGTGGAACAAACGGTGCTTTCATGGCTTACCGCGAACAATCATACTCTTATGGTAAAACAACTACCGGTTACTTCCTGCGCAAACTGCTGGATGAGAAACTGATTGACGTCAAAGGAACCAAAAGTTCTCAGGCATGGGTAGAAATCCGATTTGCCGAAGTTCTGTTGAATAAGGCTGAGGCAGCATACAGACTTAACAAAACCACTGAAGCACAGTCCTTAATGAATCGCGTCCGCGGACGTCAGGGAGTAAATCTGCCGGGCAAATCTTCCAGTGGTGAAGCATGGTTCAATGATTATCGCAACGAACGTAAGATTGAGCTTGCATACGAAGGACATCTGTTTTGGGATATGCGCCGTTGGAGACTGGCACACATTGAATATAACAACTATCGCTGCCACGGTCTTAAGATTACGAACGGTACGTACGAATACATTGATTGCGACGGACAAGATCGTAAGTTCCCACAGAAGTTATACGTTTTACCGGTGCCGACTTCTGAAATAAAGAATAATGCGTTAATTGAGCAATATGATGAATGGAAATAACTAAAAGCTTAATACAATGAAAAATAAAATATTATCAATTATTTCTGTCATTGCGTTTCTGATGAGTATAAGCGCATGCCATAGCCCTGAAGAATTCAATCCGACTGTTGAAAGGAACATAATCAATAATTTGACAGCATCCTTCCCGGATGATGACAGTGATGACAATAGTTTCACCAGTGAGATAGATTATACAAATCATGTGATTACCGTTGTATTTCCATATAACTATCCCAAACTTTCGGACAATGTCCTGCAACTGTCTGATCTGAAAAAGATGCGTGTGATTGCTGATCTGGACAATAATGTATATGTATATCCTACATTATTATTTATGGATATGACGAAGGATAACTTTATAACAGTGAAAGACCAAACCGGCACAAATACCGAATATAAAGTTATGGCAGAAATTCGTAAAAGTAATGAGTGCGCAATCACGAAGTTCAATCTTACAAGTCTGGGATTATCAGGCATTATCAACGAAAGTTCCAAAACTATTTCTCTGATTAGCCTGGAAAGTATAGGTGAAGTATTAGCAGATGTATCGATCTCTCACGGAGCTACGATCTCGCCTGATCCAAGAACAGTCGCATTGAATTACGACCAAGACCAGAAAATTACTGTGACCGCACAAAACGGCACAACTAAGTCTACGTATACAGTCAAGAAAGAAATCCCGGAAAAGATTGCTGCCGGCTTACGCGCAAACAGTGCTAAACTTATTTGGGCTAAGAAACTTACAGACATAGGTATTTTAAGTTCTGATATGACAACCGGTATTGCTGTAACAAATGATTATGTAGTTATTAATGAACGTGCCAAAAATCCTATATACCTGAACGCCAAGAATGGCGAAAAAGCAGGGACAATGAATATTAGTTTTGCAGGTAGTCTGACAAACTTCTATACAACATCAGACAAGGACGGTAATATCCTGTTCACGAATCTGACTCCGAATGCCGGACCAGCCTTTACCGTATGGAAAGCCTCGGGAGTAGACCAAGCACCGGAAAAATACATAGAATTTACTACTTCACTGGCTATGGGTAGAAAACTGTCAGTATCTGGCAGTCTTAACAATAATGCTATTATAACCGCTCCTATCTATGCTACTTCAGGACAGTTTGCCCGTTGGCAGGTAGAAAATGGTGTACTTAAATCACAGACGCCGGATATTATTACAGCACAAGGAATAGGTGGCTGGGGAACAAATGCCGATGTCATTTACTCTGATCCGACAGATCCGACCAGTGATTATTTTACTACATTCTATGCCGAACCACGCAACCTATGCTGGATGGATGGAAAAACCAATTCAATCAAGAACAAGGGAGTGGCACTTGATGGAAACTACGTACCAAATGCAGTTGATCATGCTGTATTTAATAAGGTGGAATATGTAGCTTCAAATCTGGTAAATCCATGGAGTTGGGGAACTGCCGACAACATATACCTGTTCGATCTTTCATCAGGTTCATTAGGGACTCAGGCTATTGACTTCGGAAGTACCGGTCTGGGAATCAATGGAAACTATGGGTCTAAGATTCTTGGAAACACAAACGGTAATTATTGTGGTGATGTAGTATTGAAAGTTTCAGATGACGGTTATTATATGTACATCTACTTCATGTTCTGCAATGGATATGTAGGTTGTGTACAGTGCGACTGTATCGACATGTAAATACCATCTTTATGCAAGAAGCCTGTACCTCTTTCAGGTACAGGCTTCTTACTTCAACTATTAAGTCGTATAAAATGAATATTAAGAAAAATATAATAAAAGCATTTATGGGGGGAATAGCTGCCTGCTTGTGCATGGCATGTGGCGGCAACGACTCAAAAGATTATTGGGGAGACACCAGCGGAGGAGAAGACGAAGAACCGACAGAGAATCCTAATGCTTCCAAACCCCGTTATATCTGGATTGACGCGGCTGCCAACTTTCCCGATTTTGCCAACAGCAAAGAAAATATAGCTCGTGATCTGGCTTTAGCCAAAGATGCCGGTTTCACAGATATTGTAGTAGACGTACGTCCAACTACCGGAGATGTTCTATTTAAAACGAATCTTGTAGATCAAGTCAAATTTATGTATGCCTGGATCGGAAGTAACTATACCAAAGTAGAAAGAACGGCAACATGGGACTATCTGCAAGCCTTCGTTGACGAAGCACGCAAACAGGGGCTTCGTATTCATGCTGCCATCAATACTTTTGTCGGTGGAAATCAAATCGACGGGGGCACAGGACTATTGTATAGAGACCAGTCTAAGGCAGAGTGGGCAACACAGATGAACATGCAGGTAGGGATTACAAGCGTAATGAATACCAGTGAAAGTACCAAGTTTTTCAATCCTGCCCATCCGGAAGTACAAACGTTCCTTTGTGACTTGCTCAAGGATCTTGCAGGTTATGATCTGGACGGTATATTCTTAGACCGTGGACGTTTCCTCAATTTACAAGCTGATTTTTCTAACGAGTCCCGTAAGCAATTCGAGAATTACATGGGAGGTATAAAAATCCCCAACTACCCGAACGACATCCTGGCACCGGGTGCTTCCAGTCTTCCTGCCACCTATCCTAAATATCTGACTAAGTGGTTGGAATTCCGTGCAAAAGTGATTTATGACTTTATGCAGAAAGCACGCACTGCTGTAAAAGGAGTGAAACCCGGCATCAAATTCGGAGTTTATGTAGGCGGCTGGTATTCTACCTATTATGATGTAGGTGTCAACTGGGCAGCTTCCACTTATGATACCTCGCGCTATTACAACTGGGCGACAAGCAAATATAAAAATTACGGCTATGCCGCCTGTATGGATCAAATACTGATTGGTGCCTATGCTTCACCGCTAAAGGTACACGGCACGACGGAATGGACTATGGAAGGTTTCTGTTCATTGGCTAAAGATAAAATAAAAGGAGAATGCCCCATTGTAGCCGGAGGTCCGGATGTAGGAAATTGGGATACCAATAATCAGGCTACTCAAGAACAAGAAAATCAGGCAATCGTACAATCTGTAAAGGCCTGTATGAATGTTTGCGACGGATATTTTCTGTTCGACATGATTCATCTGAAGAAAGCCGATCAATGGCAATATGCCAAAGAAGGCATCAAACTCGCAATTGAATAAAAAAGAATAACCGACACATTAGAATATGATCGTATGAGAAAAATAACAATAGTACTTTTATCAAGTCTGTTAATCATTGCATTGGGAGCATGCAAAAGTTCTGCTACCCAAGTGGAAAATGCCAAGCCCGCTTTGATGTGGTTTGATGCGGAAGCAAACTTTGAACGCTTCAGCAATCCTGACTCCATTGATTATTATCTGACAAAAATAAAATCATTAGGTTTCACCCATGCTATCGTTGATGTACGTCCCATCACCGGAGAAGTACTGTTCGATACGGAGTTTGCTCCTAAAATGCGTGAATGGCATGGATATGAACGCAAAGACTTCGATTACTTGGGACATTTCATCAAAAAAGCCCATGAACTGGGTATAGAAGTACATGCTTCACTCAATGTCTTTGTCGCAGGACACAATTATTTCGACCGTGGATTAGTCTATTCCACGCATCCTGAATGGGCATCGACAGTATACACTCCGAAAGGAATCACTTCCATCACCAATGAAAAGAAGAAATATTCGGCAATGGTTAATCCTATCAATGAGGAGTTTCAGACACATATATTGAATGTTCTCAAGGATTTAGTGAAACGTTATCCCGATCTGGATGGATTGATGCTGGATCGTGTACGCTATGATGGTATAACGGCAGACTTTTCAGACCTCTCCCGCCAGAAGTTCGAGGCGTATATCGGACAGAAAGTAGAAAAGTTTCCGGAAGACATCTTCGAATGGAAAAAGGACGAGAATGATAAATACTATCCCGAACGCGGAAAACATTTCCTGAAATGGATTGAATGGCGCACCAAGAACATCTACGACTTCATGGCCCGTGCCCGGAATGAAGTAAAGAAAGTGAATCCGGATATTTCTTTCGGTACATACACCGGAGCATGGTATCCTTCTTATTATGAAGTAGGCGTAAACTTTGCAAGCAAGAAATACGATCCGAGCGAAGATTTTGACTGGGCTACTCCCGAATATAAGAATTACGGTTATGCCGAACTGATGGACTTATATACTACCGGTAATTATTATACCGATATCACCATAGAAGAATCTCTGAAAAACAAAAAGAGCGTATGGAACGAAACTGATTCACAGGCACAAAGCGGCACGTGGTATTCTGTTGAAGGTTCTTGTCAGAAATTACGTAATATCATGAAAGATAATAAATTTATGGGTGGTATTCTGGTGGATCAATTCTATGACAATCCCGCCAAATTATCCGCAACCATAGAAATGAACCTGAAAGCTTCCGACGGACTGATGGTATTCGATATTGTACATATCATCAACAAAGGCTTATGGAAAGAAGTTGAAAACGGAATGAGAGCCGGAGGAGCTCTGAAGTAAAATCGAAAGAATACACTATGAATATGAAAAGATTCTCAATTATCTCCCTTTTGTTATGGATAGGCATTCTGGCATTTGCCTCAGGAAAGCCAAAAGTAATGTGGTTGGACTGTTCGGCTAATTTCCAACGTTTCAGCTACCCCGATTCAATCCGCTTCTATGTAGACAAATGTCATGAAGCAGGTATCACGCATCTGGTATTGGACATTAAAGACAATACGGGTGAAGTATTATATCCCAGCAAATATGCCGCACAGAAGAAGAATTGGAAAAACTTCGACCGTCCGGATTTTGACTTTATCGGTACCTTTATCGAAGCTGCTCATGCCCGCAATATGATCATCTTTGCTGGAATGAATATATTTGCTGACGGACAGAATATCGTGAAACGTGGTGCCATCTTCGATAAACACAAAAAGTGGCAGGCTATCAATTATGTACCGCGCAAAGGACTGCTCCCTGTAACGGAAATAGAAGGAAAGCCTACCATGTTCCTGAATCCGGCACTGAAAGAGGTGCAGAAGTATGAGATTGATGTGATCAAAGAAGTTGTTCGGAATTATGCATTTGACGGCATCATGCTTGACCGTGCACGATATGATTGTATTGATTCGGACTTTTCTCCTGAGTCAAAGAAGATGTTTGAGAAATTCATCGGAAAGAAAGTTGAGAAGTTTCCGGAGGATATTTTTGAATGGCGCCCTAATGCCGAAGGAGGCATAGACCGTGTGGGTGGCCCATACTATCATCAATGGCTGACGTGGAGAGCTTCTGTTATATATAACTTTATAAAAGATGTACGTACTTCCATCAAAAAGATAAAGCCGGAATGTATGTTGGCTGCTTATACCGGTGCATGGTATCCTACTTACTTTGAGGTAGGTGTCAACTGGGCAAGCCGTAATTATGATGTCAGCAAGGACTTCAGTTGGGCTACTCCCGACTATAAAAATTATGGCTTTGCAGAGTTACTGGATTTCTATACGAATGGCAATTACTACTGGAATGTAACGCTGGACGATTATTATAAATCTTCCGGTAAATTTAAGAATGAAACAGACAGCGAGTTTTCTACCGGAGAATATTTATGTGTAGAAGGCGGTTGCAAATATTCCAAATACTTGCTGAAAGATGCGGTGCCAGTATGCGGCGGTCTGTATGTAGAAGACTACAAACGGGACGTAAACCAATTCCAGAAAGCAGTCCGTATGAACTTGAAAGAATCGGACGGTGTGATGATTTTCGACATTGTACACATTATCCGCAACGGATGGTGGGACGAACTAAAAGAAGCACTGGACGAAACTAAGCCGGATGAAGCGCGAATGATCAAAGGAACCGTTACTTGCGATGGCAAAGGTATAGCCAATGTGGTAGTGACAGACGGACAGCGTTGTGTCACTACAGACAAGAACGGTATTTACCATCTACCCAATCTCGGAAACACACGCTTTGTATATATCACGACTCCTGCCGGATACTTGACGGATTGTGAACAGACGATTCCCCGATTCTATCAGGAAATTGACCTGAACGAGACGAATGAATATAATTTCCGTCTGAAGAAGAATCCTAAAGACGACAGTAAACACTTGTTTGTGTTGGAGGCGGATGTACAGGCCGGTCTGAAAGAGCACTGGGATCTGTACGCTCCCATTGTCGATGACTATAAACAGTTAATCGATCAGTATTCGGATCGTGATGTATTCGGACTGAATTGTGGAGACATCTTTTGGGACACACCGGCCACATTCTTTCCACCTTATATCGATAAGGCAAAGAAACTGGATATCCCCATATATCGTGCAATCGGTAATCATGATATGGATTGTAATGGAGCTACTCATGAAACGTCGTACCGGACTTTCGAAGGATATTTCGGCCCTACCCACTACTCATTCAATAAAGGAAATGCCCACTATATTGTTATCAACAACAACTTTTATGTAGGACGTGAATACTTCTATATCGGCTATGTAGATGAAACAACTTTTAAATGGTTGGAAGAAGATCTGTCTTATGTCCCTAAAGGTACATTAGTCTTTTTCATAACGCATATTCCTACGAGAATAACGGAACAAAAAAGGCCATTTAATTACGATTATGCCATGTTGGCAGGAGAAACGATCAATGCTGAGGCGGTTCATCAATTATTGGATGGCTATGAAACACACTTTCTGACGGGTCATCTTCATTCCAACTCGAACATTGTATTCAACGATCACCAAATGGAGCACAATACGGCTGCCGTATGTGGTATCTGGTGGCATGCGGATGTCTGCATCGACGGCACCCCACAAGGATACGGAGTCTACGAAGTAGACGGAAACCAAGTGAAATGGTACTATAAAAGTGCCGGTCATCCGAAAGACTACCAGTTTCGAAGCTATGCTGCAGGAACATCTAAGGAATTCCCCAAAGATATTATTGCCAATGTCTGGAACTGGGATAAAAATTGGAAAGTAGAATGGCTGGAAAACGGAAAAGTGATGGGTACCATGACTCAATATACCGGAGTCGACCCGTATGCGCATCAAGTAT
The DNA here is from genome assembly GCF_019052485.1 of Bacteroides sp. MSK.20.82. NCBI lineage: Bacteria > Pseudomonadati > Bacteroidota > Bacteroidia > Bacteroidales > Bacteroidaceae > Bacteroides > Bacteroides sp. MSK.20.82. Next base: position 7,573 of record NZ_JAHQUN010000067.1, on the reverse strand, counting down.
GTACAGACAAAAAAAGAACCATGCAGAGCTGGATATCAGCAGCAAGTACAGGACATATGTTCCGTGCCACTCCCCGTAATCCGAAAGCTAAAATAGAGATCAGAGTAACAGACCGTTTCGGTAAAGTGTATCAGCAAAACGTTTCTAAATAAAGATTCATGAAGTATATCATATACCACCTATGGATTATCAGCCTGCTATTCCCATTGGGAATGCAGGCCAAAGTCAGGTTAACTTCGATCTGGGGTGATAACATGGTGTTGCAACAACAATCGGAAGTGACCTTCCACGGCAAAGCCTCTGCCAATAGTAAAATTACGATTGAAGCATCATGGAATCATCGGAAGCTAACAACCCGAAGTGACCAGCATGGAAATTGGAACATTCAACTTCCTACTCCGGCAGCAGGGGGTCCCTATACTATTACATTCTCTGACGGTGAGGCGCTTACATTAAATAATATCTTACTGGGGGAAGTCTGGTTCTGTTCCGGCCAATCGAATATGGAAATGCCTGTCAGAGGCTTTCGGGGACAGCCGGTTTATGGTTCACAACCCTATATCGTAGCTGCCGACTCCAAACGGGAATTACGTTTGTTTACAGTCAAAAGAGATTGGAGCACGACTCCTAAGGAAGAAGGTATTACGGGATATTGGTCGGAACTTTCTCCCAAAGAAGTCGGAGACTTTAGTGCTACCGCTTATTTTTTCGGAGATTTACTACAACGTTCATTGGATATTCCTGTCGGACTGATTCATTGCTCATGGAGTGCTTCCAAGATAGAGACTTGGATGGATAAAGAGACACTGTCACAATTTCCGGAAATTCAATTACCGGATATTGAACAAACCAAGTTCGACTGGCCTGCGGGTACACCTACTTTATTATGGAATGCAATGGTAAATCCGTGGAAGGGATTTCCTGTCAAAGGAGTCATCTGGTATCAGGGAGAGTCCAATTCTGCTGATCCCGCTCTTTATAAAAAGCTCTTTCCCGCAATGGTCGCTCAGTGGAGAGAATTCTTTCATAATCCTGCAATGCCTGTATACTATGTCCAGATCACTCCATGGCAGGCCGAAGGTAAAGATAGGCTTGATCGTGCATGGTTCCGTCAATGCCAGCTGGAATTAATGCAAGAAGTTCCTAATGTTGGTATGGTTACAACGACGGATGCAGGAAGTGAAAAATTCATTCATCCTCCCTACAAAATTAAAGTCGGTCAGCGCCTTGCTTACTGGGCTCTGGCCAAGACTTATGGCAAAGAAGGTTTTCTGTATGCAGGCCCTTTGTATAAAAGCCATCAATTGAAAGAGAATGTAGTAGAAATCACTTTTGAACATGGCAGTGATGGACTGATCCCTGAAAATCAAAAGTTGCGGGGATTTGAACTTGTAGACGAAAAGGGAAATATCGTACCGGCAGAAGCGGAAATAATCAATGGTTCTGCCCGTGTGAAAGTATGGAATGATTCGGTGCCTCATCCTGTAGAAGTGCGTTATTGTTTCCGCAATTATATGGAAGGTGATCTTTTCAATAATGCGGAAATACCTGCTTCTCCATTTCGGGTCGTAATACATTAATTAAACGAAAATTATGAATAACAACAGTACACGAGCTTCTTCTTTGGATGCCCTGCGTGGGTATGCTATTCTGACAATGGTTCTCTCCGGCAGCGTTGCCTGGGGAGTGCTTCCCGGATGGATGTATCATGCTCAGGTAGGTCCCCGCTCCAACTTTGTGTTTGATGGTTCTATATATGGGATCACTTGGGTTGACCTGGTGTTTCCTTTTTTCCTGTTTGCCATGGGAGCTGCCTTCCCTTTTTCAATAGGTAACAAATACAGAAAAGGCAGCTCCCGCCGGAGAATTATATACGACAGCCTTTTAAGAGGTTTCCGGCTGACTTTCTTCGCTATTTTTATTCAGCATATATATCCGTGGGTAGTATCTTCTCCTCAGGATGTTCGCTCATGGCTCATTGCATTGGGAGGTTTTGCCTTGATGTTTCCCATGTTCATGAGGATTCCGTTCAAAATGCCGGAATACGTAAGGATGCTGATTAAAATACTGGCTTATGCAACGGGAGTGTTCATGCTGCTGAATATCAACTATGCCGATGGACGGACATTCAGTCTAGGCTACAGTAATATTATCATTCTGGTATTGGCCAATATGGCCATTTTCGGCTCACTGATTTATACATTAACGATCAATAAGCCATGGATTCGTATAGCAATATTGCCTTTTATCATGGCAGTGTTCTTGGGAAATGAAAACGCAGAATCATGGAATCATAGCCTGATGGCATTCTCGCCCTTACCGTGGATGTATAAGTGCTCCTATCTGAAGTATCTGTTTATCGTAATTCCCGGCAGCATTGCCGGAGAATATCTGCATGAGTGGTTACACTGCAAAAACACGATGCCCGTAAACGACAATAAAGACGAACGCAAAAGAATGCCATGGATACTCTTATTGACCATCGGACTGATCGTATTCAATTTATACGGACTTTATATGCGTTATCTTATTCTCAATTTAGTGGGTACAATCGCTATATTATGCGTTCTCTACATTCTCTTGCAAGTGGAAGGAAAAAACACCGGTTACTGGTATAAACTCTTCAGAGCAGGAACTTATCTGATATTATTAGGGCTGGCTTTTGAAGCTTACGAAGGGGGAATCCGGAAAGATCCTTCTACGTACAGTTATTACTTCCTTGCATCGGGACTTGCCTTTATGGCGATGATTGCATTTTCTATTATGTGCGACATTTATTCTTGGTCCCGATTGACCCGTCCATTGGAATATGCAGGGCAGAATCCGATGATTGCATACGTATCCACCCAGTTGGTAGTATTACCTCTATTGAATCTGGCAGGACTGGGAACCTATCTTTCCTATCTGGATCAAAATGCCTGGCTGGGCTTTTTACGGGGAGTCATCATAACTTCTCTGGCTTTATTAATAACCATATTATTTACTAAATTAAAATGTTTTTGGAGGACTTGAATCATGTTAATCAAACGTCTATATTTTATAACAACAGCACTGCTTGCCTTCTCTATATGTTCATGTGGAGAAAGCTATCCTGATCATCCGTGGGAATGGGATCAGGAAACTGAAGAGGAAGAATCGAATCCTGATATAGTATCACAAGGATGGACGACAGCCGATAATTTCGGAAGTCTTCCGGACTATATTCACATCTATAAATCACCTGAAAATCTGGCGGGAAAGAAGGCGATTGCCTACATAGCTGTCGCAGATATGAGTAAAGCTAAATTTGAAGTTCTGGGCGACATCGCTTTCTCACAGGAAGCCAATGGATATGGAGGTAAATCGATACATACCCCTTCGGAGTTTTATGAATCTTCCAAAGCACCGGTAGTCATCAATGGAGGATTGTTTTTTTACAGTGCCGGATTCTATTATTCGCAAAATCTAGTGATTCGTGAAGGGCAGTTACTGGCACCCAATCAGAACTACTATTCAAAAGACTGGGTAACTATGTGGTATCCGACTTTAGGAGCCTTCTGCCAAATGAAGGACGGAACATTTCAAACGACATGGACTTATCAAGCATCCGACGGAATTAATTATTGCTATCCCGCCCCTGCTGATAACGATATAAACAAGGATCCGTTGCAGGCTCCGTCATCTACTTTCCCCAACGGCGCAAAAGCATTGGAGGCTACCACCGGTATCGGAGGTGTCACAGTTTTACTGCGTGCCGGAGAGATTAAAAACACGTATGTAGAAGAAATGCTGGATATTTCTGCAGCTTCCAATCAACCTCGCACCGCAATTGGTATAACAACTAACAAAAAAATGATTATCTTTGTGTGCGAAGGCAGAAACATGACAGAAGGAGTAGCAGGACTGACCACTGCCAACGTAGCTAAAGTAATGAAAGATCTGGGATGTACGGAAGCGCTGAATCTTGACGGAGGCGGTTCATCGTGCATGCTGGTCAATGGCAAAGAAACCATTAAAGGCAGTGACGGCAAACAAAGGAAAGTGCTGACCGCTGTCGGAATTAAATAGATGATGAAACAATTCTTTTTTTTCACAATGTTGTGCCTGTTCGGCATTCAGTTACAGGCACAACAAATGACGTACCATGATGCGTCATGCTTTCCTCTTTTAGGAAAAGCAACACAAGACACAGGGGCAAGATATGAGAGACTACCGGATTCTCTCAAAAACATTTCTCGTCCCCCTTTATGGAATTTGAGTCGTAATTCGGCAGGAATGGCGATACGATTTCGTAGTAACTCTACCCGAATAGCGTTGAAATGGGAGAATCTCTTTAATAACCATATGAATCATATGACCGATGTAGGAATAAAAGGTCTTGATTTATATTGTTGGGAAGAGAACGGTCAGTGGAGATTTGTCAATAGTGCACGTCCTAATGGAAAAACAAATCAAGCTACCGTTATCGCCAATATGCAGCCTAAAGAAAGGGAATATATGCTATATCTTCCTCTTTATGACGGACTTGTGTCACTGTCTATAGGAGTCGATTCTTTATCTTCCATTGATCAGCCTCAGATTAATTATCCGATCCGTGAGAAACCAATTGTATTCTATGGAACCAGCATCCTGCAAGGAGGCTGTGCTTCACGTCCCGGAATGGCACATACCAATATCATATCAAGAAGGTTGAACCGAGAATGCATTAATCTTGGTTTTAGTGGTAACGGACAACTTGACCTTGAAGTCGCAAGAGTCATGGCGGAAGTGGATGCCGGTGTCTTCGTTTTGGATTTTGTACCCAATGCTTCAGTAGAACAGATGAAAGAACGTATGGAAACTTTTTACCGGATCATTCGCAACAAGCATCCGAAAACTCCGATTGTATTTATAGAAGACCCTATTTTCACTCATACATTATTTGATCAGAGAGTAGCTCATGAAGTAACAAGGAAGAATCAAACATTGAATGAGATTTTCAATTCACTCAAGAAGAAGGGGGAAAAAGATATATATTTGATTCATTCGGAAAAGATGATAGGAGAAGATGGTGAGGCTACGGTTGATGGCATTCATTTTACCGACTTGGGAATGATGAGATATGCCAATTTGATAACTCCATTCATAAAAAAAATGATAAAGCGATAGGGTCTATGAATTTATCGTTTTCATCCGGCTACATTTAAGCATTAAAACAGTAGATTTATAAGATGTTATTTAATCTACTGTTTTAATTTTCTGAATATCTCTCAACGCATATCAACTCAACCTAAATGAATATTCATGGCTGATTCTACGAAATTCGAAACCTTCGGCATTTATTGAAGGATGTTCCAATAAAGCTCCATTTTCTCCAGTTTCTCTAGATTCAATCAGCTTATATCTTCCAAAGGATTTTTGGGCGCTTGAAACCTTTGAATCTTGATCAGGTTTAATAAGATATGACATCAAGCATACTTTACGCTTATATCGATTTATAAAAGCAGAAATAGAAGGAACAGCCCTGATTGTTCTTAACGTTTCCAACAATTGTATTTCCGCTTTTTCATATTTTCCACCGGGATAGATCACGTTTTTATCCTTATCAAGTATAGGCTTAGATAAGTTCTCAATATTTTTTTTGGTAGATGTTTGTTCGTTTAAGATATAAAAACTATCACAACTGCCTCCTGTCTCGTGCAAAATAAAATCACACCTCTTCCTTCCGGTTTCAAATTTTGTTCCCTTCAGGCCTATTAGATACGCTTCATAATTAATAACCTGAACTTCTGTCCGATTACTATGATCGAAAGAAATATTCCCAGTCTTATAATCCACGATAGATGTCAGACCTCTGTCTGTCAAATCAAAGTGCTCTTCAGCAGTAATCTCATATGGAACATCAACAATGGTACGATGTAATTTATAATGTGACGGTAGTTCCCGTTTTAGTAAGTCAATCATTGTATCTCATCTAATTTATCGTACTCATTGTATATCTCGTTAATATCATCCGATAGGTAATCCGTGTTTATCAGATGGGCATTTTGAACTTTAATGCTTTTTACCATCCCATGCTCTACTACATATACCTCAGTCTTATGATAGTCCAATGCTGCATTTTCTATTTTCACCCCTTTGTCAAATGCTTTAAGCAAAAGATTCAAATGATTAATGATATATGGACTATGAGTAGCCAAAGTCAATGTCATATATTTATTTCCGTTCAAGCATTTATCTATAAGCATATTTAATGATGAACGCTGGGCTGTAGGAAACATACTCAGTTCCGGTTCTTCAATCATCAGATGTATGGAACGGTTGGCAATATCACCGATATTCATATCATGTCTGAAAGATGATAAACTATCATTTTTGCCCAATAGAGTAACTATAGAAGAATTAAATCCGTGTACCAGATCAAAATGTTTTGAGAAATATTCAGCGATCACAGCAAGGGGTGTCATCGTTTGAATGCCAGAAGATGCATCTTCAAAATGAATTTTATAAGTGTCATTTACATTGCTGATAAAGAATTGTCTGCTTCCATTCTGAGCTTTCTTTTCATAGTAGCGAACACCTAAATAAGGCATTTCCAGCTCCTTTATCACTTCTGTAGCTTTTTTAAAGTCTTGAAAGGTCTCGGTAAAATAGAATCCCAACGCTGCTCCATCACTCAAATTTGCTAATAAAGGAGCTATAGCTCCCCGTTTATCAGAGAAAAATGAGATCTTCTCCAATGATAAATTCTCGCTGCTGATTATTTTTCTTGTTCCTTTTAGTCCTTTCTGTGGAGTATAGGTTATATTACAATCTCCTTTGCTATAAACTATTTCAGTATCATTTTTGACATAATCTGTCATCCCACCATTACGTAGATATTCAGAAATGCTTAAATCTATGGTTTTATCAATAACATTACCCAATTTCAAGTATGAACGAAGATTTATTTGCTTACACATATGTCTCATCATAGCCAGCACCTTTAAAATGGTACTTTTTCCACTACCTGATTCACCAATAAAGAAAGTGAATGGTTTGATATTATCTAATTTGACATCCTTTATTGGACCAAAGGATTTAATACTGAGATATTCTTTTTGTTCCATTATTTATATAATTCTTTATTATAGAGTAAAGGTAGTCTTTTTTTCGAGAACAACTTCATTTCAATGTTACTAAAATGATTCTACAAAAATAATAAAAAACTTTTTAGCTATAATTACTTTCATTTTTTTGCAACGGACAAAACATACATAGTAAAATAAAAACTCATAACAAATAGTTTCTGTTTATTGACTTATTATCAACAATACTCAGTTGATCCCAGAATCTTTTTACTAAAAATTTCAAACTGACATTCTATATCACAGGAAAGCTAGTTACATCGTATATATAAATTGACAATTTATATATATTCATGTTTTTTATCGAGTAATTTGAATATAACGATAAAAAGTAACAAATTACACTTATATACATTTTACCTTCTTATTTTTCTATATTTAACTAAAAAGAGAAGTTTTACTAGCTTCATCTGTATACTATAGTTAATTTAAGCCAAGTTCTCGTAGGACTAGTCAACACTCTGACCACCGTTCTTGCTCTTGTGATC
>NZ_JAHQUN010000066.1:0-20730 GCF_019052485.1 Bacteroides sp. MSK.20.82 | reverse complement strand
AGAGCCGGCTGAACGGCAAGAGCCGGGAAGCGGTGGAGACCAATGAAAAAATAGAGAGACTGCTGCTTGCCGTACACTCGGCCTTCAATTCCCTCATGGAAAGGAAAAAGGATTTCGATGCCGCCGCGGTCAGGGACATGTTCCAGGGTAACGCGGGCATGCAGATGACCCTGCTCAAACTTCTCGACCGGCACAACGAGGAGATGAAGGCCCGTGTGGGCGTGGACCGTGCACCGACGACAATGTCGACCTACGTGTACACCCGGCGCACCCTTGCCGAATTCATCAAAACGGAATTCAAGGTCTCGGACCTCGCCTTCGGACAGCTCAACGAGCAGTTCATCCGTGACTATCAGGATTTCTGCCTGGAAAAGAAGAGACTGGCGATGGAGACGGTGCGCCATTACCTGTCCATCCTGAAAAAGATCTGCCGCATCGCCTACAAGGAAGGGCACTCGGAGAAATATCATTTCTGCCACTTCAAGCTGCCCAAGCAGAAGGAGACAACACCGAAAGCACTCAGCCGTGAGAATTTCGAGAAGCTGCGTGATCTGGAGATACCGGAAAAACGCAGGCCACATGTCATCACCCGGGATCTCTTCCTCTTCGCCTGTTACACCGGTACCGCCTATGCCGATGTGGTAAGCATCACCCGGGAGAACCTCTTTTGGGATGACGAGGGCAGCCTCTGGCTGAAATACCGGCGGAAGAAGACCGACTACCTCGGACGCGTCAAGCTGCTGCCGGAGGCCCTCGCACTGATCGAAAAGTACCGTGACGATACCCGCGCCACCCTCTTCCCGCCGCAGGACTACCACACGCTCAGGGCCAACATGAAATCCCTGCGCCTGATGGCGGGGCTCAGCCAGGACCTCGTCTACCACATGGGAAGACATTCTTTCGCCTCCCTGGTCACGCTCGAGGAGGGGGTGCCGATCGAGACCATCAGCAAAATGCTGGGACACTCCAATATAAAGACCACCCAAGTCTACGCGCGCGTGACCCCTAAGAAACTGTTCGAGGACATGGACAGGTTCATCGAGGCGACCCGTGATTTGAAACTCATTCTTTAATCCTAAAAAATATCATTATCATGCGTAGTACATTCAAACTCTTATTCTACATCAACCGCAACAAGGTCAGATCGGACGGCACGACCGCCGTCCTCTGCCGGATCAGCATTGACGGCAAGAAGTCAGCCGTTACCACCGGCATCTATTGCAGGCCCGGTGACTGGGACAGCAAGAAGTGTGAAATCAAAACAGTCAGGGAGAACAACCGCCTTGCCGCCTTCCGCAGCCGGCTGGAGGAGGCGTACGCCAACCTGCTGAGGAACCAGGGGGTGGTCACGGCCAAGCTGCTCAAGACCACCGTGTCAGGTGCCAATTCCGTGCCGGAATATCTCCTGCAGGCCGGAGAGGTGGAACGCGAACGTCTCAGGGTCCGCTCCAAGGAGATCAACTCCACCTCGACCTACCGCCAGTCGAAGACCACGCAGCTTAACCTGAGACAGTTCGTCGAATCCCGCGGGATGAGGGACATCGCCTTTTCGGACATCACCGGGGAGTTCGCCGAATCGTTCAAGGTCTTTCTCAAGAAGGAGCTGGGACACAGGAACGGGCATGTGAACCACTGCCTGTGCTGGCTCAACCGGCTCATCTACATCGCCGTGGACCGGGAAGTATTGCGGGCCAACCCGATAGAAGATGTGGCATACGAGAAGAAAGATGCACCTAAACTAAGGCATATCAGCCGCAGTGAACTGAAGCGGATGATGGAGACCCCGATGCCCGACCCGATGATGGAGCTGGCGCGCAGGACATTCATCTTCTCCTGTATGACCGGTCTTGCCTACGCGGACACGAGGGCTCTCCATCCCCGTCATATCGGAAGGACCTCGGAAGGGAGAAGGTATATCCGCATCCGCCGGGCCAAGACGGACGTGGAGGCGTTCATCCCGCTGCACCCCGTGGCCGAACAGATACTGGGGCTTTACAACACCACGGATGAGGGCAAGCCGATATTCCCGCTGCCTGTCCGCGACGTCCTCTGGTACGAGGTGCACGGGATGGGCGTGGCGCTGGGGATGAGGGAGAACCTGTCCTACCATATGGCCCGGCATTCGTTCGGAACCCTGACGCTGACCGCGGGTATTCCGATAGAGAGCATCGCCAGGATGATGGGCCATACAAACATCGACAGCACGCAGGTCTACGCCCAGGTCACCGACCGGAAGATATCCTCGGACATGGACCGGCTGATGGAAAGAAGAAAGTCCGCGGATGCGGCCGGCAAGGAAACCGCCGACTAAATAAGGATTGCCGCCGGAATCGTAAATGCAATTCCGGCGGCAATCTTTAAACTTGAATACGATATTATACCAATGCAGGGTGATAATTCTCCTCCAGCAGCTTCTCGATGTCCGACTGCCTGTACAGGATCTTTCCACCGAGCTGGATATAGGGAATCCGTCCTTGGTCCCTGTAATCCTGCAGGCACCTGCGGCTGATCTTCAATGTCTCGGAAAGCTCCCTGTCGGTCAGGAACCGTTCCCCGTTGAAGGGAGGACGGTTGTCACAGGCAAGACGTTCCACTTTTTTCTCTATATTGTCCAGCAGGGCAAAGAACCTGCGGATGCGCCCGTCTTCCTTATCGATAATTCCTTCCATTTCTTCCGTTCTTTAAAGGTTTCCGTTCTTTCTTCTTTCCCTCACCGCCTTCTCCTTGCGTCTGATGCCAACGTAGGTCATCAGCCTCTCCACATCCTCGGGTTTGTAATAGAACTTCCGCTGGAGGCGGGTGAACGCCAGCCGTCTGGTATCGCGGAGGGTCTGCAGGGTACGCGGCGAGATGTCAAGGCGCAGGCAGACATCCTGGCCGTCCAGTCACTCGCCGGGTTCCTTACAGCGGTTTCTCTCATACAATCTGTCCACATGTGTGGACAGGCTCTCGACGCGTACCAGCATCCTCTCAAGGACACCGGTCTCGATGTAGCATATTTCCATATTTTCAACTCATTTAAATGTCGGAGCGAATATAAGGGAAAAAAACATGAGAGGCAAGCACGACCGGCACACTGGCAGGAATAGTCATGGATAGTCGGCTATTGTCATGCGAAAGAGGTAAAGAAAAAATCCCCACCGTACAAAATAAGTATCAAAAAAATGAGTATAAAACCTCTGGAGTGCTCCATATAGGCTAAGAACTTTATCATTGCGATTTCAACAAGTGGTTCCAAACGAGGAATTGCTCCTGAACCTTATTTGTCCTTCGTAGTCTTTTCAATAAAAAGAGACTGGAACATTTAATTATTTGGAATTTAAATCTTATTTTTGTAACTATGATTATAAAATCACTGATCAATAAACACTTTTTAAGGATATAAACAAACTTCTTGTTGACATTCAGAGAAAATTTGCCGTTTTCAAAAAGATGTGGAACAGCTGGTTTCCAAAGGCAACAATGTGGCAGGTATGAAAGCACGTAAAGCTACGTTGGAATTAAGGAGTTTGCTTAAGGAATTCCGTAAGATGTCGGTTGAAGTGGCCAAGTGATCTTTTATCGTCAAGTAGAATATATGTTGAGTTTAAAATAGCCTTCAAAAAATTGTAGTATCATCATGGAACAGAAATCAAACGTTCAATACAGGGCAGAGAAAGAATATAAGAATAGCCGTGAAAAATTCTTTCTTTTATTAAGAGAGATAATTTCCAATTCCATACATGCCGTTTTAATTCGGCAAAATAAAGAAACGAATTTTATCCCTCAGCTAGACCTGAATATTACTTTTGATGAAAATCAATGTAAAATCGAATTAAGGGATAATGGTGAAGGCTTTACAGAAAAAAATCGTCTCTATTTTGAAGAACTTGATAAAAAAAACCTGGAAAAGGAGCAGTTTAATTTCCATCCTTTGGGCCAAGGGAGATTGGCTATTGTATACTTTACCGACTCATCTGAATATGAAACGGTGTATAAGGATAAAGATGGTACATATCAAAAGCGAACCATTCCATATCCAAATACATCTGATGGACTTTTTAATTTTGATGAGTTTGTAGAAGAAATGCCAGAAATAAAAGATACCTATACCAAGCTGACAGCATACTTAAACAAACAAAACACATTAGGACGAGCAAAAACTTTTTTTTATAAATACCCAAACTCAAAAGCATTTAAACAATGGTTTATAGAAACTTTTTTTCCATTCATTGTAACCAATGAACAGCTTGTAGTAAATATTATTTTCAATGGAGAGGATGTTACTGTAAAAAAAGGAAATATTGAATCTGAAACAGAAAGAAAACCTTTTGAAATCAATCTCGCAGAGGGTAATAAATCTTTTATGCTATGGTTGATAAAAAAAGGAACACAAATGCATGGAGAGAATCCGGTAATCTGTTTTGCAAGGAACTTGAAAGCGGATTTATCCAATGGAAAATTAAGTTATTCAATTGATAATAATGACGGTTATTTATTGTATTTAACATCGGAATATTTCGATGAACATGTCGACACAAAAGGCGAAAAAATAGAAATCCCAGTTGATGATATATTAAAAATAAATAAGAAAATAAATGAGATCTTGGATATTGAATTTAGCTCTATTATAGAGAACAACCAAAAGGAGACAAAGCGTAATTTAAAGAATTTCAAAAAGAAGTACCCCTCGCTTGAGACATTTATTGAAGATAGTAATATTATCGATGATAAAAAGATAGTAAATGAGAAAGATATTGTACAATCTGCTATTGACGAGAAGAGTAGGATAGAGAAAAAGTTCTGGAATCAAATAGATAGAGAGTTTGAAAATGAAGAAGATAAACTTTTTAGTGATTCTGAAGAATGTTATAAGCTTTTAAACTCAAGTTTGCATATATATGTCAAACATCGAGAAAGTGTATTGAAACGTTTGCATATGTTAATTCAAAAATTTGATGAAGACGGAAATGATAAATCAGAATTAGAAAGCTCTGTACGAACTCTTTATTAAAAGAGGAACAACTTTAAGTGATTCTTCAAATATCAATCATTTACATAATCTTTGGATTCTTGATGACAAGTTCACAACATTCTCAAACGATTTCAAAGTTAAAAGCACCAAGTCAGGGCAACCTTTGTCAGATGTTTACATTTGGGCTGATGACCCAGAAAAAACAAAACAAATTCTGATCCTTGAGTTAAAATCAACAACAAACGCACATAATGCAGGAAATACCAAAGAAGGAATGATAGCACAGGTTAAAAGATACGCTCACGATTTTTATAAGCATCCACATAAAACATTGAATTGGACTGTGAATACGGAGCAAGTACAATATACAGGTATCATTCTTGCTAGGAAATCCGATATAGACAAGGAGTTGACATCCAATAGTTTTAGTGGCGGATATAAACCTATCCCATTCCTGGCAAATTCATATTACTTTGAGGACAATTTTTCTAAGGATGATAATCCGAGAAATAAAATGGATATTAGGATAGAACTATATTCCTTTGAAGACATTTATGAACTTGCATCGAATAGAAACAATGTATTCTTTAAGTTATTAAAGAAAGAATTTGATATTGAATAAGTTAAGGAGAAGAAAGAAGGGAATAAAACTTTTTTTAGGATAGGGATAAACGGAATTCATAGGTTTGAATCATTCATTACCTATCAAAAGAAAGCAAGATACGGTGAGATGTTAAGGAGCAGGCAGACATCCTGACCTCCCAGTCATTCTCCGAGTTCCTTACAACGTTTTCTCTCATACAATCTGTCACATGTGTGGACAGATTCTCGAAGCATGTCAGCATCCTCTCAAGGACACCGGCTTCAATGTAGTATATTTCCATACGCTCAATTTTTAATGTTCGTTGATACGAATGTAAAGAAAAAAAGACACCTGCTAAACAGAACCAGTCCACTGGCAGGAATAGTCATAGATAGTTAGTTTTTGTCATATGGGAAAGAAAAAGAAAGCCGAAGCAGGGCTGGATTCACTCCCCCCTTTGGGTATGTGAAAGGAACGTTGCGATGAAAAAAAACTCCTCTTCACACATGGACGAAACAACGCCGAGAATTCGGTAATAAAAGATGTGGCTTCTCTGCCCGGGTAAATGCCATGATTACAGAGTTCTTCATGTTCCTATACCATCAGGCTGGTTACCTTCAGATTAAAAACTTATCCAACCTGTGACAGACCCGGATGGGAAAGGCGATGATACCGCCGGATACGCACATAGCCATATGTTTAGATATAGAGATACGACGATAACGATACGCCCTTCTATCGGAATAAGGATATAGCGATATACACGGATAACCATATATAATTATCGGAATAGAGGTATGGCAGGTTGTGGGTGTATGACAGCGTCCATATACCTGATTTCGTTTTTATTATCGGTATTTCAAATGTTCCAAAAAACTCTTTAACAGATTACCATCTGGGATGATCTCCTAAATTCACATGTACCGGACTTTCTATTTACCTGATTACCAAACAGCCGGAATACCAACAAACAGGATACCTTGAAATCCTTTTTCCCTAATGACAATCGGAGAAAACTACCATAACAAACATTCTTGTACCTGATGGCATAATATACCTGAACAGCCCTTTGACGGCTGATTGACCGGAACTTCAGATCCGAGCTTGTCTCCAAAAACAGCCGGCTATTTGTTGAAATCTGTCATTCTGTAACCGTCCCTTCCATCCGTTTTTTCTCTGTGGGCGTCGTCTTTTTTTCTCGTGGTATTATGGTCATGTTACCGGATGGGAAGAGCCATCTCCATCACAACCATGAATTATAGTGTAGCCATATTTGTATATAGCCAGATAATACGCTAGCCGGATAATGCTATCACAGAATTACAATATAGCTGGATATTAAAATAAGGATAGCCGGAAGCGAAGGGAGCACGCACCTTTCCAGATACAGATATCTTAAAATCTCCATTTACAGAAGTGTATAAATATCAATTCACTAATGGAGAACTATAAAGAAAAACATAAGTCACACATGGCTACCTGTCATTCTCCATTTGCAGATGTGTATAAGTAGCAATCCGTTAATGGAGACGATGAAAAAACAATAAGGCGTATACGGCTACATGCCATTCTCCATTTGCAGAAGTGTAGAAGTAGTAATTCGTTAATGGAGAATAAGGTATGTAAAGGGCAGATTTTCCGTATATTCGCCTCCTTATCCCCGAATTATGGGCGTAAGTCACATGGTTATGGAGATATATCTATCTTTTAACGGGGAGAACAGCCGGCAAATATCTGATGGAAAAGCCAAACAAAATACAGGAAAATAGCCACACAACACTCTGATATACAATAATTATTGGATAAACGTGGTCCGCTCCTGCGGACAGCAAGTTGTGTTTTGGTTAAACCAAAACCGTACGGTTTAACGGCAATCGTGCTGCCAAACCATACCCTCCATGAAGCTCCGGAGTCGCTTCTGGATGGATATTAAAAGCGAAAATGTCTAAAAGTGTTAGTTTCTCTCATAAACATTATGTAATACCGTTAATATGCTATATAACCTGGAGAGAGTCAATAGCAGTACGGGACTGTGCAAATGGCCGACATCCTCTCCGAGTGGTCGAAATACAAGGTCTACTGCTTCCTGAAATACGATGCCGAAAACGAGGGAGCCATGCCGGCGATTGCCGTGGGCCGCCCGTACTCGTCAAGCAAGGCGCAGCCGGTCTTCCCCGAAGACGAATCAACGGGTCCGTTCAAAATCCTGTTCAACGAGCACGTGGCGCAGAGCAACCTGAAAGTCGTCAAGACCGACCCGAAATTCCTCGCCGTCACGGGTAAGGCGCTCAGCACCGACGAGAAATTCTTCGAGGTGACTGTCCGTCTGAACCCCGAGTACGACCCGACGATTGCCGGCAGCAGGCAGTACCAGACGGTGAACGCCACGCAGATTTCCAAAAAGACGCACAAGGTTACCGGGAACACGACCGCCAAGGGCGCCGTGACGAAGACGAAAGTCGATCTCTCGACCTACACCATCGTGCCGTACATGTCGCCGCACATCGGCATCATCTCCGACCAGCTCGTGGAGGAGACGACGGAGTATTTCCGCAACTACAACTTAAATGGTATCACCGGGACAGTGACCGCAACCCCTCGAAAAACGGCGTTTACCTGGTGGAAGAGGTCACGACCACGTTCGGCGTGGGCGGGTATCGTCAGCGGTTGAACGTGCCGTACCGGATAAAGTCCGGTGGGGATTAGTCCCAGTCGTTGAAATCGTCGGGTTCCACATCGATACAGGTTACCCCGGGGTAGAGGGTTTCGTGCGCGTGGCAGTGGCATTCACATTCCCCGTTTTCTTCCCGGCAACGGCACTCTTCCCCGTGGCAATGGCAGCATGGCGTCCCGTTGCCGGCATTCATTTCATTATTATCAGTCATCGTTTCCATTTGCAGATTCATAATACGGGCACAAAAATAGGTAAAATCCGGATAGATTTGATATTGGCGGTTATAATGATGAATAATGAAGCCATTCTGACCACCCATGTTGGCTGGTTACAGCATATGGCTGAATCTTTCAAAATTCAAGAAATTAAAGGTAAAAGTACAGATAATATAAATTACGCCACTTGCACCCTGGATACCTTTTGGTTAATATATCATATGTGCTAAAGACAGGATATCCCTATCTTTATCTGAAGAAAGTTCGAATTGACGGGACTATCGGTGAATTAGCCGGAACTGTCGGGACTCATTATAGAGAGACAGGAAACAGGTTTGCAGTGAAACTGAACTCTGTCATTTGACATTTGTCATCCAAGGATTCATTGCTATTCGCTAAAGGAGCGAACAGCAAATGAATCCTGATGTATAATTTATTTTCTTGACTGCAATCCTGATGTTTTATTGCTCATTATACTCATACTCCTTATTGTCAACAACGAATGTTGCATTTTTATGATTTCCTACCCGCCATTCCACTTTCCCATCGGAATATTCCGCAGTTTTGGCAGAAGCCTCTGTCTGGAAAAGAGTATAGCAATGTTCAGGAGCGGTAGATATAAGTTTGACCATGGGTTTTTCGCCGGCAGTATAATATACAACATCAAAAAAGGTTGGATTGGTCTTTGTTGCCGACGAATAAATACAATAATCAGGTGTAAGGCGGTCAAATGTATAAGAATTTGTTCCGTCATTGAAAACCAGTTCGTCTGACACGGACGATTGTTTTTGTTCCGACGGCACTTTCAAGGAGCAGTTTTTGTCCGCATATTCAGAAACTAAATCTGTTTTTTCCTTTAATTTGAGTATATGCTTTTTGGCCTTGAAAAGGAAGTCCGCATACTGTTCTCCTTGTTTCTCATATAATTTGAGGGTTACATTTTCCCCACTTTGAGATTCTTTCAGGAGTTGCGAAGTACAGAATTCCGGAAGTTCCGTTTGGAGGGAAATCCGTTTTAGGGGCGTATCCTTATATAACAAGCGGCCATCATCGGATTTGAGTTCCATCTTATTATCCAAAAGAATCTTATCACCGGGTAGATTTCCGGCCTTTCCATAAGTAACAAAAGTTCCGGGACGCGTGATATATTTCTCCAGTAATTCATACTGTCCTCCGTTAATGGTCAATAAGACATAGATGCCTGGACAATCGGCCGCAGGCAATATGCCTTCATAAGTTCCGTCGTATGGCGGTTGGGAAGACCGGCATGATGATAAAATAAGAATAAAGCCCCAAAGTACTGACTGCAATATTTTTTTATTCATATTCTATAGAAAGTTTTTATGCAATAGTTTCGTGTCATTAGGAATAACACGAAAACTATTGCGATGTTCATTGAAGTTTCTATTTTCCTTCCTCGATAGTACAGATGCTGACACGATTCCAGTCCGCTTCCGAGAACATATTGCCTATGCCTTGTCCTTTCGCAGTAATGCGGTCCGCACTGATGCGGTATTTTTTGACTAATAAATTCATGACGGCATTGGCGCGCGCTTGGGCTATCCGTTCATTGACTTCTATGCTGCCTTCGGGAGACGCGTATCCTTTCACAACGACTTTGGCATTGCTGTGTTTATTCAGGTAAGTTGCAATTCGCTCCACATTGGGCAACTGGGATGCATCAATGGATGATTTTCCTTGTCTGAATGTGACTACAGATTCTAACGTTTTGGCTGTTTCTACAACAGTCTGAACCTGTGGTTCCCGCTTCTGACACTCTTCCAGCATCTGGCTGAGCTGCGCAAGTTTTTGATTTGCAGAATTCAAATCCTGTTTTTTAGAATCTACCTCCATACGCAGCTCATTAATACTCCGGTTTAAACCGTCTATTTCCGCCTGATCATAAGGCTTGGTCATTGTAAAATAATGCTTACCGTTACTGTTCTTGAAATGGTAAACAATACCGGCAGTAATTTCTACGGCGGCATTATTGGCGTTGAAACGGCTCCGGTGCTCGTTGAAGTCTCCTTCCATGTCATACACCAGTGCAGGTTGCAATGCCAACGTCCATTTCTTTTCCGAACCTAAATTAAAGTTGAAGTTCAAGCCTATTTTCGTGCTCCAAGAATTTATATCACCTTTTCCGTTTTCATAATAATGTAGCCAACCGGCTCCCAAAACCGTCTCCATCTCAAAAGTACGGGGAACTCCATGATATCCACCCAGCAGATTCATAAGATTGAACTTTCCCAACAGACTGATATTGGATGCGTCAAAAGCAGTCCTGCTGTTACTCGTATTAATATATCCCATACCTTCGACCCCAAGTCCGAATGCGGGAGTCAACTGTTTGGTCAGGTCCACTCCAACGGCAGGACGCATATTCTTAAAAAAAGCGCTGTGGGTAAGCGGAGTTACTGTTCCGCCCTTTAGTCCAACAGACCAATTATCGAAAAATTTGTTTCCCTCAAGCAGGGTTTGACAATAAGCACTCAATGTGCTTGTACTTAACAAGAAATAGAAAAGAATCTTTTTCATACATTAATAAATTAAATTAGAGTTTTGTTATATTCAAATGATGCAGAATACAGGCTTACACAAAAGGTTCGACAGTATCTGTATTTTATCTTTTAATCCAACATGTGGCATCTGCTATTTTAGAATATTGTTGTTTTAACTAAAGGCAACAGATACAGAAAATCGTCTAAGGGAAAGGCACTCTTTCAATGACAACTCCTTTCCTGCGTATTTCATTGGGAGTATCTCCAATATTTCTTTTACAGAAAGTGGTAAAATGAGAAAACGTTTTAAAATGATATTCCAGCATTATTTGCTTGACTGGCAGAATATTCTCTATCAATTTAAGCTTGATTTCGTGGGAAGTCCGCTTTTGCAGCCATCGGTATGGAGTCTCCCCAGAAAAACATTTTTTGAATAATAAATTGAACATGGTATCATTATATCCGCATAAAACAGCTAAATCTTTAGCGGTCCTGCAGCTTTTGTAATGAGTCATGACAGATACAAAAAAACGCAATTCATTTGACAAGGCATCACGAAAGAAGGATGCTATTTCATGTTTTGAGTAGCAGGTCTTGAATAATGAAAAAAGTTCATATTCCTTGGCCCGGTGCAGTTCCGGGATTTCCATACCTTGCTTCATATAATCAACCAGTAGGTCAAGAAAGGAACGCATTAACGGATAAACAGGAAGAACCTCCACAGGCTTGACTTTCTCAAGCACTATATTCTGCAGATATTTTATTACCTTATCATGAAAATAAGGGGCTACAATGTTGCATGCATGAACGACGAGATGCACGTCATCTATTGCCCTGACTTTACATTTGTGCAGACAACTGATAAAGAACAGCTCATTTTCCATTACGACCTGTGACATAGACTTAATCTGGTCCCTAAAAAAACATAATGTTCCCTTCAACACGAAACAGACTTGAAATTCATGGGAGTCATTCAGGTTCTGAACAGTCTCCCCCTTGCCTAAATAAAGGCATCTGAATTGACTGAATCTGGATAAGGCAAGGGGATCGTTATATAAATCGTTCAATAAAAATAGCTTTTCCATATATTTATAATATTCATGCTAAAAGCATTATTTCTTTAAGGCAAAAGTAAAACAAGAAGCCAAATACAAAAAAAGAGGGGAGTAAATATAAAACCAAAACATTGATAATATAAAACTAAAAATAATATCCATATCGCTATCTGTTATGATTGTAAACACAGAGAGGAGGATTTCCTTCTACAGCCAACGATTTTATAAGACAGAAATATTGGAACGCAAGCATGATAAATATATCCGATATCACAACTTATTGGATAAAGTGATGAACGTTTCATGATTTATTATTTTTCTAATAATTCTTTTCTATGATCTTTATACTTACCGCTTTCAGTTGTTGCCAGCCGGCCTTGTCGGTCACCCGGATCATAAAATGATAATCCCCCGTATCAACATCTTCCGGAATAGGAATATACACTTTGGCATTATAGGTCGATGCGCTTTCTGGAATCTGAAAATCCTGGTTATATACCCAGGGCTTTACGGGTTTCTTCTTCTCCTCCAGCGGACAATCTCCGGCATCGGTACTATGGGTATGGTGGTCGAAATTGTGATGTATCTCGATATTATAGCTGCCCAGACCCATATTGTCAGTAAAAGTATATATGAAAGGGATTTCTTCTCCTTTCACATATACCTGACAGTTCTGCGGTAACGCCTCGCTATCGGTTTCAATGACCGGCTTATCCAAATCCTTGCCGTTCTCATCCTTGCTGCATGCAGCAAGGAGAAAGAACATAAAGGCACAAGGAAGAATGATGCTCCTGCTTTTTACCATGATTCTTATTTTACGGTTATATTAAACTTTTCCTTGAATATCTTATTGGCTCCCAGGGCATATTCCACTCTGATTTCAAGAATATATTCGCCTGCAGCCGCATAATTCCCATGACCATCCCTGGCTTCCAAGCTCTTGTTGAATGCGTATTCCTTCAAATCTCCTTTAGAAAACTCATCCGCCAACGTACTATTATAAAAATACTCACCGGGTGCAGCCTCTTTATAGATGCGTATACGGATGGAATGCAAGGCGTCCTCCGCCTTTACTCTGAACTTTGTCAGAATATCAGAGGCAAGTGCCGAACGGTTGGTTCCAATTTCCACTCCGTACACTTCCGCATTGCTTTTCCTGAACTGCACACCCTCCAGTGAATTTTCCGATACTTCGCCTTTCTTGTCGTATACATTGAAATGCATGTGATAATCTCCTGCAGGGGCATTGTCCGGAATCGCAATATGCTTATGCTGGCCTCCGGTACCCCATTCCTTCTCTCCATTAAAAGTATAGGTAGTGTCCAGTTCGAATGAAGGTGTTCCTTCTTCACTATGTATGAAGACCGTAATCTTTTCGAGTCCGTTTTCCGCCTTGATATGTGCGGACACCATTGGCTTGGTACCTGTATAACCGATCTTATTATCGGAGAAATCATGGGAGGCGCCGAACTTCAAGTCTTCCACGATGATGTGTGCGGCTGCCGCTTTCACCGTCAGTTCCGATTCCCTGGTTTCTGTCTGTCCCAACCGGTCGGTAACGGTAAAATGCAGGTGATATTTTCCGGCAGGCGCTTCGGAGGGAATCTCTATATGCTCATGGAAATGAGCGTTCTTTACACCTATATACTTGCCTTCGGTGAAAGACTTTTCTATCTTGAAATCGCCGCCGTCTTCCTGGTGGATCTCTATATCAATACGCCTGATCAGATTTTCGGCTATGATCTCGCCTTCCAAGTGGAGGTCACTTCCGGCAATTCCGGTTTTACTGTTTTCTTTGCCCACTTCATTCAAACCAACGATTGGTTTCCCTGTGCTTTCTTTCTCATCATCACAGGATGAAAAGGTAAACATGCATAAACCCATCAATAGAACTACTGTCAATACTAAATTCTTTTTCATAATCTTCTTTTTTTATTTGAAGGAGGTACCGGTGCTTTGTTTTCCGGTACGTTCCTTCGATGTTTGTTAATCAATTATTGTTTAAAAATCAAATCCTATCATTAAAGAAAAGTTACGTCCCGGTTCGGGTACGTCAATCAGCCGGTAATAGCTGGTATGGTCGTAATACTTCCTGTTCAGCAGGTTCAGTCCCTGAAAGTTCAGTCTTAGCCGGAAGTCTTTCCATACAAAAGCCTTTCCGACCGCCATATTAAGCACTCCATAGCCCCGGGTTGGCTTTTCGGGAGGGACAATCCCATTCTGATCGCCGACAATTTTATACGTTGCCGAGACAAACCCCGCCTCACGTCCCTCCCTGGCAGGGTGCGTGTATTTTAATTCCACACTGGCACTCCATGGAGGAGAGAAAGGCAGGGTATATCCTTTCTTGTCACCGGAGAGTTGCTCCGCATACAGGTATTCCCCCTTTAATCCGGCCTCCAGACAGCATATGGGCTTGTAATTGACTTCAGCCTCAAATCCGTAACGAATCACCCGGCTTTGTGTGTAATAATAGGTTTGCAGGCCTTCGGTATACGTTGAGGTCGGGTTCAAATAGATATAATTTGGGAAATAGTTCAGGTAAGGATCTATTTGAATATTGACCGCACCGGTGTGCCAGTTCATTCCGAGATCAAGCTGGTATGATTCTTCCGGGGATAAGCCGGCGCTTCCCTTTTCGTACCGGAATATGTGGTAATTGATTCCGTCAGCCCCCAATTCTTTGGGAATCGGCACACGGAAGCTTTTTCCGATATTTACTTTCAATATCCATTGCCCAGCACTGTAATTAATCCCCAGCGAACCGGTGAGACTGGTGAAAGAGCGCTTTAAACCGGCGGCTCTTTCTTTAAAGACGGAATCGGCTTCTTCCACAGGTGTCTTATACCAGTCATGATAGCTGTGAATATGGGTGTTTACTCTGTCCAGTCGTAATCCGGCGCTCAATATCAGGTTCTCAAGCAGAAAATAACGGTCCATGACATATCCTCCCAGCGAGGTTGTCTCAAAATCGGGAATGATAAATCCCCAGCCGCCACGTCTGTTATGCTGATACTCTGCATTCACCCCAGCATTAAGGCTATGCTTTCCGGCTATCAACACTTTCATTCCAATACCTGCCGTATAAGTATTCTTGGTGTATTTCCTTTCCAGGGTATTGGAAGGCGTAGGCATATAGCCGTGTGAGACCGGCTCCGACAATTCCTTGCGGAGATTGTGCTGGAATGACAGATTGCCCTCCCAACGGATGTTCCCTGAATGCCATGTTGAATGGTTCATAATTTTCAGATGGTTGACCAGATGGTACGGCAGATCGATATCACGTCTGGAACGGTCATAATCTATATCCGACAGCCGTACCTCCAAACCGTGGGCATTGGCAAAAAATCCGCTTTTGGTATAAATATCGGATATTTTGAAAGCGGTGGAGAAATGGTCTCCCACATACCCTAATGTAAAACTCCCGTCCTGTTCTTTGCCTGCCGTATTGCGTAAACGCCGGTCCTTTAATTTAATGTAATAGGAATAATATTGAATGCTGTCCGCGGGAACTTTGTAATCTGCATAATCCACCAGTGTCAGGCCCACTTTGTAATAAAGCCTGTCCCTCTTTCCCGCCATTTGTGCCGAAAGACCGACCGATTCGTTATTACTTCGCATAAAAAGTTCCGCCCTGCTTTCATACGGTCTCGCCGGTATATAGTCGCTATACAGGTTTATGACCCCTCCAATGGCATCCGAACCATAGAGCAGGGCAGCCGGTCCTTTTATCACCTCAATCCTGTCTACTGAAAACTGGTCAATTTCAAGACCGTGCTCTTCTCCCCACTGCTGCCCTTCGTGTTTGATGCCGTTTTCCGTCACGACCATGCGGTTGAACCCCAGTCCCCTTATAACCGGTTTGGATTGCCCGGAACCGATATTCATCGCCTTCACACCCGGTATTCCCGCCAATGTTTGCGGCAGACTGCCTGAAAGATTCATTTCAAGGTAGGACTTGCCGATTCTGACAAGACTTTGGGAGGATCTCATCTGAGTATCCCGCCTGCTGTCATTTCCCATGATGACCACTTCGCTTAACGTCACGCCATCCTTTGTCATGTCCGGAACACTGTCCTGGTGCTGGGCATGAGAATGAATGATGAACAGGAATGACGCAACGGTTGCAACAACTCTTTTCATCGCTATTTTTTTAGATTATCGATAGAACCTTCTGCCGGAAATTATTCCTTAAAATCCGGCATATTAGCCATATGCCTTCCTGCATTTGCCGTCGGAAAAGGATATACAATATCCGTATTTGTATAATCGAATGATACAAATATCATATGCCATAACCTGTTTTTTCGGACAGACAATGTGCAGGCACACCCACAATGGTGTGGCAAATTTTCGCATTTGTTTATAGTAATGCAGATAAAGAGGGAGGGGCGCGCAGATTATACGGATGAACGGGCTGATAACCCTTCATACCCATATAAGCAACCGGTTCATAATTAAAAAGTGGAATTATAATCTGAATATGGAAAGATTCAGCCTGTGTAAATGGGGAAAGGGTAAAATGGCAGACAGGACATTGATTGCAGGGGCTCTGAGGATGCCCGTTGTCTGAATGGCAGACAGCAATCTCTTCGTGGTGGTGCATAGCCTTCACCACGAAGACAGGCATGAGTGTCATAAGTAACAGCCATGCGACAGCAATTCTGTTTTTTGTCCTTACTTTCATCTACCTACTTTCATAGAAACGCTGCAAAGATAATAAAAACATTCAAATGAAACAGTTTTCAGACATGAAACATTGTTTCATTTTTTTTAGATATCATCAGAATACCTATAAACAGGTGTTTGTTCATGTCGAAACACTGTTTCAAAATCCCGAACCATGCTATCTGCTTGTTTTGATACTTTCTGATTATTAAGTATATTTGCAATATAAACCAATCAGCCATTATGAGTGCAATAGATATATTAAGGGAAAAAGGGCTTAAAAAGAGCGCCCAACGAATAGCCATTATTTCTATTTTGCTTGACAAGCGGTTCCCGTTGACAGAAAGTGATATCAAGGAAGAAATGGGCGATATGTATGACCGGATCACGTTTTACCGGACGATACAGACTTTGTTGGAAGCAAACATTATTCATCGGATCACAATAGACAACGTTACGGCCAGATATGCACTGAATAACTCCCCCAATCACAGCCATATTCATTTTTATTGCAAAATATGTCATTCTGTAACTTGTTTTGAGGATATTCCATTGCAAGAATATCACTTGCCTGAGAATTTTGAACAAGAGGAATGTGAGGTCCTGATTAAAGGGACATGTAATAAATGTAAAGTCGAACATTCTTGAATATCTAAGACAGGGATAAATAAAATTCACGACAAAATCTATTTGTCGTGAATTTTATAAGATTGGCTTTTAGTCTTCTTTTCCCAAAACCTTCCAGTACTCCATATTGGTAACCTTTTCCAATAAAATTTTTCTATCCCCTTCCCGAATGTTGTCAGCAGCTACAGGCGGAACCAAGGCAGCACGATTGCCGAATCCACGCCATTTGAGCATATGGCTGGGGACCCCGCGTTCAAGCAAGGCTTTATATACCGCTTTTGCACGGCGCTCAGACAACCGCAAATTATACTGCGCGCTTCCACGGGCATCTGTATATCCCGTGATCAGGAAATGACTATCCGGGTAATTCTTCAGCAAAGCTGCCAGCCTGTCCAGAATCTTATGGGAAACAAGAGTAATCACGTCCTTGTCAAATTCAAAATGAATATTCTCTAACAAATCGCAAAATACCGTATCCACCATGACAGGAACTTTCTCTTTTCTCTCTACAACCCGTTCAACGATTCTTTCCACCTCGACCGGCTTTTCCACCTCTACATACCGAACTACTGGAGGTGTATGCTTGTTCTTTCCGCCAATACGCCAGATAACACTGGCAGAAATCTGCACGAAGTGGGGAAGACTCTTTTGTACGGGTAGAAGATATTCACCTTGCAGACCTAGCCCGAACGAGTTACTTAACCAGGCTTTTACCCCCGCGCCGAAAGACAGGGGGATAAAGGAGTTCTTATCGGATGAGCGCCCGTCAGGGTTCCATGTATCAAAAGACTCCCAACGCGCTTCTCCTGTAGGATCATCCACAAAATTACCGCCATATACGGAAGTAAAATCCTTATGCAGATAATTTACCCCGACTCTAAGATACGGTTCCACCCATTTGGACTTGAACAAGGGGGTAAAACGGAATTGCAAGCCTAATCCCCCCATGTACAGCCAATCATGTTTCCTGCCGCTTCCTGTGGTACGGTTGTTGCTTGTCACTCCGACAGTCCCCTGCAGGTCCAGATAAAACCATCGGTTCAATTCCCGTGCCACGTACAGGTTAGCCCCACCCATCAGATGATTTGCCTTCAGATTATAAAAGTAATTTTCCGGTGTGCTCCGGAAACCGGTTATCGCCACACGGTTCCAGTTTATCAGTGAACCACCGACACCGATCTCCCAGGCTTTTGATGCTTTTTCCTGTTGTCCGTCGTGTATGGTCACTTCTTCCTGAGAAGGTGCGCGACGGGTTGTTTCTGTGTCTTGCCCTCTTGCTACCAAAGAGACTGGCAGCAAGGAGAGGAAGACAAAACCTATCATTTTTTTCTTCATATTCATATTCAATTATCCGATAAATAAATCAATCCATCCAGTCAGCCGGACAATTTTTGACTGCCAAAGGAGTTTTTTGGGACCTGTCTGCAAAATCAACTAAATAATACTGATCGCCCTCTTTGGTCAGGTAGTAAGCGTAACGCCCACGGTACTCGTTAGTATTGTAGAATACTATCTGGCTTCCACTTTTCTGCCTTGAGCGGACATCCACGCCAATCCAGTTGTTGGGATAGGCGCTTGTCAGGCAGAACCGTCTGCCACCCTTTGAAAGTTCCAGCGTTCCCGTATGTACGGTTCCTCCCGTTCCGTTGATGAAAGTACGCATTTGTATGAACACAGCCCGGTTATCAGCCAAAGCGGATGCAGAAAGGTTGCCTTCCGGATGTTTCCAGATATTGGTACCTTCCTCTTTCTGCAATCTATCTTGTCCTGTCGGGTAAGAGTATGTCTTATAAAAGTCCGGTAACTTATCCGTGTCAATTTCTCCCCATAGGGTGGTGACACCCTCCTTGATTTCGACAAAGACACTGTTCTCCTTGAAACCCGGAGCCGGATATAATTCCGGAACGTGTATCTTATCCTGTAAATATATCGTCTGTCCATAGTCGTTGGAATTTCCCTCACCATCACCGAAATAAAGGCCTACATAGTTTTCTTTTCCGTCCCACTCATACTGTTTCAACCGGCTGATAGTATCATTCTTTGCAATATTGGCCTTCTCTGTTGCTGTAAAGACCATCGGACGTATTATGTATAAATAAGTATCCCCTCCGCTATAACGTTTTAATTTACTTTTATCTATATTCTCTTCATTTACAGGTTGATTTATATCATTAATCTTAGATGATTTCATACTACTATAAGGGGTCGTAATGGCACTTGGGTAACTGCCCCATTCTCCATCTACCTGCCGCTCAATTTTGTATGATATATATAAATACTCCAATGAATTTATTTCCGATGTATAGGCACTCAGATACGCACCACTCACACTGGCTCTGACATTTATCCTGTTCGGCACCAGCGTGTTCCTTGCACTTGTTTCCTGCGCTCCATCAACCGTTACGGTTACGCTTCCTCTTCTGTCCGACAGTTCTTTCATGTCCGGCAACTTGTCCCATGTGACCTTGAACTGCCCCTCGGCATCCGTTGTAAATGTCTCCGTGGAAGATACGCCGGGTAAGCCGCTCACATTTACGCCTGCCGCGACTTTTTTGCCGGCCTTGTCATACACGGTAAAGAGCACCGATCCGTCCGAAGGTATTACATACTCTTTCAATAAAGAGTTCCAGTATTCGGGAATAACATTATATTTTCCGATTTCCACCTCGATCACCGAAGATTTGCCTGTGAGGAAATCCCAAAAGTCCGTCTGCTTATTCCGGTCTGCCGGCCATTTCTGGTCAGGATTATGCGGATTGTCCACTTCACCGGATGAAATGTACTCTTTCCAAAGTTCATAGGCACTTTTACCATTGGTCCCGTTTGTTCCATTGGTTCCGTTTTTGCCATCTTTGCCGAAAGCGGACTTGCCGGTATCCTTACCGTTAATATACCAGTGTCCATTCTCGCCAATGGCCACCTCGGGAGATTTTCCGTCCTGTCCCACAGCCTTCTTACCGGTGTCCGTGCCGTTCACGAACCAGTTGCCGTTACCACCGATGGTGACTGTCGGTGACACTCCGTCCTTGCCGTTCACGCCATCCTGACCTACAGCCTTCTTGCCTGTGTCCACGCTGTCAATGAACCAGTTGCCGTTATTGCCAATGGTGACTGTTGGTGACACGCCATCCTTACCATTCGTTCCATCCTGCCCCACAGCCTTCTTGCCTGTGTCCACACCGTCAATAAACCAGTTGCCGTTATCGCCAATGGTGACTGTCGGTGACACTCCGTCCTTGCCGTTCACGCCATCCTGACCTACAGCCTTCTTGCCTGTGTCCACGCCGTCAATGAACCAGTTGCCGTTATTGCCAATGGTGACTGTTGGTGACACGCCATCCTTACCATTCGTTCCATCCTGCCCCACAGCCTTCTTGCCTGTGTCCACACCGTCAATAAACCAGTTGCCGTTATCGCCAATGGTGACTGTCGGTGACACTCCGTCCTTGCCGT
>NZ_JAHQUN010000009.1:0-190748 GCF_019052485.1 Bacteroides sp. MSK.20.82 | reverse complement strand
GTATCAAACGTGAACAAAAAGCGTTGAGTTATAATGTACAGCAAGTAAAGGGAGATGAATTGACTAATATAAAGGATGCTAACTTTATTAATGCTTTATCAGGAAAAGTAGCTGGCGTAACAATAAATGCTTCTTCAGCCGGTGCTGGGGCTGCGGCTCGTGTAGTTATGCGTGGTACAAAGTCTTTGGAGAAAAATGATAATGCACTTTATGTTATTGATGGTATTCCAATGTTTAATGTAAATTCAGGAGATAATGCTGGAGGTACGATGAACAAACAGCCAGGATCTAATAGCGTAGCTGATATTAATCCTGAAGATATTGAGAGCATGACAATTTTAACAGGACCTTCCGCTGCAGCCTTGTATGGTTCGGATGCTTCTAATGGAGTTATTCTTATCACTACTAAAAAAGGTACTGTAGGAAAAGTGCAAATTTCTTATAGTAATAGTACAAGTTTTTCATCTCCGATGATGATGCCGAAGTTTCAGAATATTTATGGTAATCGTGAAGGAGAGTTAGGCAGTTGGGGGAGCTTGATGGATACTCCTAGCAACTTTGATCCATCTGACTTCTTCAATACGGGAATGACGGAGATGAATGGTTTCACGTTGACCACTGGTACTGAACAAAATCAAACTTACGCATCTGTCTCTACTACAAACTCTACAGGTATCTTACCTAATAATGCTTATAACCGCTATAATTTCTCTATTCGTAATACCGCTAAATTCTGTGATAATAAGTTGAGTCTTGATTTGGGAGCTCAATATATTATTCAAAATAATAAGAATATGGTAGGTAGTGGACAATATTTTAATCCCTTGGTATCTCTTTATCTTTTTCCACGAGGTGAAAACTTTCAGGAAGTACAGATGTATGAACGCTATAGTGAGGCTCGAAACCTTATGGTACAATATTGGCCGGAATCTATATTTGGTACTGATTTGGATATGCAAAACCCATATTGGATTATGAATCGAATGCAGAATGAGCTTTCTAAACGTCGTTATATGTTTAATGCTAGTCTGAAATGGGATATAACAGATTGGGTGAATGTAACAGGGCGAGTACGTGTGGATAATTCAGATAGCGATAGTTATGAAAAGTATTATGCTAGTACACGAGGTACTTTTACAGAAAGTAGTTCTAAAGGTTATTATGGACATACTAAACAAAATGATCGGTCTGTTTATGCTGATGTAATGGCTAGCATAAATAAGAATTTCTTTGATGACAAACTTTCATTGAATGCAACTGTTGGTGCTTCTATTAATGATATTCAGGAAGATGCTATGTATCTAAAAGGAGGATTGGAGCAAATTCCTAATTTCTTCCATTATGGCAATATTAATGTCAATACTTCCAAGCGTAATGAATCAAAATGGCATGATCAAGTACAAAGTGTTTTTGCAAGTGCAGAATTAGGATGGAATCATCAATTGTATTTGACTGTCACTGGGCGTAATGACTGGGCATCTCAATTAGCTTTTACCAGCAAAGGTTCCTACTTTTATCCGTCTGTTGGTCTGTCATGGCTTGTTAGTGAATCTGTAAAGCTACCAAAAGCTATTTCTTATTTGAAAGTTCGTGGTTCGTGGGCGGAGGTCGCTTCTTCCCCTAATCGATACCTTACCCAAATGCAATATACTTATAATGAGCAAACAAATACATATGAATATCCTGCAAGTCATTATAATACTAATCTGAAACCAGAAAATACAAAATCATGGGAACTAGGCGTCAATGCTAAATTCCTTGGCAACCGTATTAATTTAGATATGACCTTCTATCGTTCTAATACCTTCAATCAGACATTCTATGTTGATGCATCGGCTTCATCTGGATATAAGAATAATATTGTGCAGACTGGTAATATTCAGAATCAGGGTATTGAGCTGGCTTTAGGATATTCTGATACATTTGATAAAGTGAAGGTATCTACAAATTTCACTTACACTCTTAATCAAAACAAGATCGTTAGTTTAGCGAATGGTGCCATCAATCCGGAAACCGGCGAAGCTATCGAAATGGAGTATTACTCAAAAGGAACATTGGGAACTAGTGGTGGTCCGACTTTAAGACTCTATGAAAACGGATCAATGGGAGATATTTATATCAATCAGCGTTTGCGTCAGTCTCCTAATGGATATATTTGGAAAGACCCCTCTAATGGAAGTTTGGCTATTGAAAATACGGAATACCGCAAGGTTGGCTCTATTCTTCCTAAATATTATTTGGGATGGAATGGTAGTGTTGCTTGGAAGGGATGGAATCTTGGATTTGCATTCACCGGGCGTTTTGGAGGATTAGTTGTATCGGATACACAAGCCATGATTGATAAATATGGTGTATCTGAAAGTTCTGCAGTTGCTCGTCAGGCAGGCGGTGTATGGGTTGGAGACAGTAAAGTGGATGCTGAGGAATATTATAGTAAAGTAACTACCGCTGTTGGTACTTATTATACATATAGTGCAACGAATATTCGCCTTTCTGAACTGAGCTTGAGCTACCAACTTCCTAAAACATGGTTCAAAAATCATGTAAATATGACACTGGGGCTTACAGGAAAGAATTTATGGATGATTTATTGTAAAGCACCTTATGATCCGGAAAGTACATCTTCTGTCACTAGTAATTTCTATCAGGGGGTTGACTATTTTCAACAACCTAGTTTGAGAAGTCTCGGATTTAATGTCAAACTAACATTCTAGTTTAGATTATGAAAAAGAATAAGATAATAAAGAAGTTTGCAAAACTGTCTGTGTATACTTTGTTAGTAGCACTAGGAACAGGTTGTACCGATAAATTTGAAGAGTATAATACAAATCCCTTTGGACCTAAACCTGACCAAATGCTGGGTGATAATGCAATCACCGGATCATTGATTAAAAGCATGATTCCTGCATTAGTACAAGGACAACAGAACAATTCACAGATGTTGGATCAGATGATTGGATCTGAATATGGTGGAGAAATTACTTGTATCGCCCAATGGGGTAATGGAGGTAATTATTATACTTACAATCCAAGAGTTGGGTGGTATGGAAATATGTTTGATACTACTATGCCACAGATTTATACCGGATATTTCCAGATACGTGATCTTTCTGATGGCAAAGGATTGGCTTATCAATGGGCACAGATTCTTCGTGTGGCAGCTTCACTTAAAATTAGTGATTGTTATGGACCGATTCCTTATTCTCAAATTACAGGAACTGCTTTTACTGTAGAATATGACAATATGGAGGATCTTTATAAACACATGTTTGATGATTTGGATGAAGCGATTTCCGCTTTTAAAGTAGCAGTGTTAGGTAATGAAGATATGAGTTCTTTATCAGAATACGATCTTGTATTTAATGGAGATTTTAACAAATGGGTGAAATTTGCCAATTCTTTAAAGCTTCGTATGGCAATGCGCATTTCTAGTGTTTCTCCAGCACTTGCCAAGGAGAAAGCAGAAGAAGCTGTTTCTGATGTAATTGGTGTGATGACATCTGCATCAGATGCTGCATATAGTAAATATAATGACGGTATGAATCCATATTATCGTGTTACTTCTTCATGGAATGAAATTCGTATCAGTGCTAATATCACTTCATATTTAAGCGGTTATAATGATCCTCGTTTGGCTAAATATGCATCAGAAGCAGATGCTTCTATCGGTGGAGGACAAATAGGAGTGCGAAATGGTATTTACCAAAGTGCTACAACTCAGGCAAATTATACAAAATTCTCCCGCGTGAATATTGGTATAGATGATGAATTGCTCATTATGTCTGCATCTGAAGCTTATTTTTTACGTGCAGAAGCTGCATTGATGTATAAATGGAATATGGGAGGAACTCCCAAAGAACTTTATGACACAGGAGTGACAGTGTCTATGGAAGAACGTAAAGCTACTATTGGCGATTATTTGAAAAGTGAAAAGGTTCCTGCTGCTTACAGTGATCCTTCGGATTCAGGTAAGGATATAGCAGCAGTGTCAACTGTAACTCCGAAATATAATGAATCAGCAAGTGTTACAGAGAATTTGGAGCGTATTTTGATTCAGAAGTGGATTGCCAATTTTCCGAATGGTTGGGAAACGTGGGCTGACATTCGTCGTACAGGTTATCCTAAACTATTCCCTATCGTGAATAATCTGAATACAGATGGGGTGACAGTGCAGCGTGGTATGCGTCGTTTGCCTTTCCCTCAGTCAGAATATAATACGAATAATGCAAATGTGAAAGCAGCTGTATCAATGTTAGGTGGTGCAGATAACTCTGCCACAGATCTTTGGTGGGCTAAGAAAAATTAAATCAGAACGTTAAAATAATTTTTATTATGAAAACGAGCAAATTGAAAAAAATAATATACGGAATAGGAATTTCTCTCTTTTTTTCGCAGGGATTCTTAAATATCGCATGTAGTGATTGGACCGACATAGAGGCGAAAGATTATTATGAACCTCCTACGCAAGGTTATGAAAATAATTTGAAGGATTATTTTAACTCTCCACATAAGATTATGTTTGGCTGGTTTGGTAACTGGGCAGGTAAGGGAGGTTCTTCCATGCAATATGCTTTATGTGGATTACCGGACAGTACGGATTTTGTGAGCCTTTGGCTCTGTTGGGGAAATCTGACGGTTGAGCAACAGGCTGATTTAA
The DNA here is from genome assembly GCF_019052485.1 of Bacteroides sp. MSK.20.82. NCBI lineage: Bacteria > Pseudomonadati > Bacteroidota > Bacteroidia > Bacteroidales > Bacteroidaceae > Bacteroides > Bacteroides sp. MSK.20.82. The sequence goes on along the minus strand of NZ_JAHQUN010000009.1, from coordinate 186,091 downwards.
AAGACTTTCAGGCTAAGGGTTCCAGAGCAGTGCTTTGTTGGCGCGCAGGAGATATTGGTGATAATCTCACACCGGGGGGTAACGATGATGCAGTGAAGGAAGCGTTTTGGGGCTTTGATCCTAAAGATGAGCAATCTTGCATTGAGGCTGCTAAGAAATATGCACTTGCTATTGTAGATACATGTAACAAATATAATATCGATGGATTTGATTATGATATTGAGGATTGGGGGACTTTAATGAACTCCAGTATGCCATCAGTACCCAATGCGTTTATGAAGACTTTACGTGAGGAGTTTGATAAGACGGGGAAAATGTTGGTTGCTGATATCCCTGGTGGTGCAGGTTGGTTGAGCTTTTATGAAGTGCTTTCAGAGGAAACAGTTCTAAGTCTTGATTATATAGCTTGGCAGACCTATGAACTAGGACATTCTGGATTGGATTCTTTCTTTGAAGCTGTACGTAGAAGTCACCCTAATGTCTTTAAAGAAGCTATGGGGAAATCTATTGTGACTGCAACTTTTGAAAGAGCAGTGGATAAGCATTACTTTACCGAGCAACAGAGCTATCATCCGGCTTGTGGAATAGAACATGCAGGTATGGGGGCTTATCATATTGAGTATGATTATCCTGGAAATCCTGATTATCCCACAGTGCGTGCAGCTATTGCTGCACAGAATCCTCCTATTAATAACTAAAAGAAAGGGTTAAACAATGAAGAGAATATCTTTACTTAAAATAATGGCATTTGGGGTACTGGCACTGGTCCATACTGCATGTGAAAATGCTAAGTATGATGTTATAGATAATTTAGTCTATATAAATGAAGCGTCTACATCCAAAACTAAAGAATTGACATTGACAGAGGGTACGACGCGTACTTCGTTAACTGTACGTTTGGTGAATATTATTAATCAAACAATAAAAGCTAATTTATTTATTGACGAATCTGTATTAGATGCTTATAATAAGAAGAATGAAACTAATTATAAAATGCCTCCTAAAGAATATATATCATTTCCTGAATCAGTGACAATTGAAGCAGGTTCTGTAAGTGCAGATCCTGTGAATGTTGATATTAAAAGTTTTGAAGCTGAAGGCGGTGCTCAATATGCAATTCCCATCAGTATTAAGAATGTGGAAGGAGGTATTGAGAAGTCGGAATCCTCTTCCAGTTTTTTATTGGTTCTTGTGAAGCCTTTGAAACAAGCTGTTCCTAAATTAACATGGTATAATGGTATGCATGCAGCCCCGGAAGGAGCTTGGGGGTTAGCTTTGCCAAATTATACATTGGAATGGTGGAGTAAAGTCACCTCTAAATCAGGGAACGGTGGATATACTAAGAATAATCAGGCTATAATAAACTCAGGAGGTTCAGGGACAGAACTATATATACGGTTTGGTGACTTAATCTATTCCGAGAATGGTAGCTATAAAAATAATTTCCTACAAGTAAAAACGATGGGGTCTCAATTTGATACAGGTGATCCAACTAAGGGAAAAGGTTTAGAAGCACAAAAATGGTATCATTTTGCAGTGAGTTATGATGCAGCATCCGGTACTACTTTATTGTACCAAAATGGTACTGTAGTTGCCTCATTATCTTCTTCAATAGGACAACCGATGAATATTGATCAATTTCAGATGATTTCTTCAGGAGAAGAATATTTTCCGGATTTCTGTGAAATGTGTCAGGTTCGTTTTTGGAAAGTTACACGCACAGTTAATCAGATAAAGAAATCTATGTATACCGAAGTTGACTATACAGACAAGAATTTGTTGTTGTATCTGCCAATGAATGAAGGTGAAGGAGCTACAATACTACACGATGTAACCGGTAATGGTCATGATGTGGAAATTGGCAATTCTAACCTAGGTAACGAAAACCGTCAAAAGGTGACATGGGAAACATATTCATTTGCTCAATAATTTAAAACAGTATGATATGAAAGCATTATTTAAATATATATTATACAGTACATTTTTTGCTATGTCATTGCCATTAGTCACAGCATGTGACGATGACGAAGCAACAGATCCGTATGATATCAATTATGTCTATATTTATAAACCAAGTGAAACAAATGCTACTTTAGAGTATAAAGGAGACGGAACTTTTTTGAAAGAAATCGCCACCGAACATATTTTGTCTCCTGTCAGGTGTACTAAACCTGCACCACAAGATTTGACCATCCAATTAGCTATTGACAGGTCATTGGTAGATGCATACAACAGTGAATATGGAACGAGCTATGTAGCTTTACAAAATGCAGAACTGGAAAATGCAACTTTGTATATAAAACAAGGGGAATATATCTCTGTAGATACTTTAAAAGTGCATTATACTAATATGGAAGAATTTAAGAACGGATCGGAAAATTATATTCTCCCGATTGCTATAACTTCTATTAATGGAACAGGAGTATCAGCGAGTGAAAGTAATAGTAAGATATTCTTGACATTTGAATCGACTTACAAACCAAATCATGTCACACTGACTTCAAGTAAAGAATATCTGTTAGAGTATCAGTATAGTCAAGGATTTACAAATTTAAGCAGTGAATGGAAGCTTGACGGTATCTTAAAATCGGCATGGGCCGCAGATGGTGACACCAAAGTTACTCTTGCTATTAATCCGGCATTAGTTGGAACGTATAATGCATTGCATGGCACAGATTATTCTTTACTGACTAGTGCAAGTTTGAAGCAATCGACAATAATGATTAAACAAGGAAAAACAACTCCGGAAGAGAGTGTTGCCTTGAGTTTTTCGGATGATATGGCTTCTGTGCAGCTGGGTACTAACTATGTTATTCCAGTGACAATCACGAATGTTGATGGAGTAGGAGCAGATATAGGCGAGAATAAAGTTATATATATTGTTTATAAAACAGCACTTGTCGGATTTTTATCTTGTGTAGACAAACCGGTAGGTTCTGTAATAAATGACCATTCGGGTTGGAGTTTTACTTTGAATGGACAATCTAGCGACTTGTATGATTATGTTCCGGATGGCAGCATACTTGATATCGATTTGGGAAAACAAGAGAATATAAAAACTATTGCTTTACATTTCTATGAATGGTTTTATTCTTCGGAAAGTGCAAGTATAGCGATAAGTAATGATGGAGAGAAATATGAGGATCTTGGTGTAGCTTCAGGATTTGCAAATAAGACAAGTTACATTCTTCTTCTTGTGGCTAAACAAGCGCAATATATAAGAGTAACTTTCCATGGAGCTCTTTATTATTCTCCTTATATTAATACTGTAGGTATTTATACTGAAACTGAATAAAAAATGGCCCAAGTTTATTACTGAATGAGCTTGGGCTATTTGCTGTTTATATCATGTTGTGATCAGTTCTAAGTTTTCTTTGTTAATAAAACTTAGAACTGATTTTTTTCTTGAGTATCTTATATTTTTGGATTGTATTATCTAAAAACTAATTAAAGGAAATGCTATGAGAATCATTCGCCGTATTATTTTTCAGCTGCTTTGTTTGTTGGGAGCATGTTGTTATATTCCTGCAACAGCACAAGTCGTTTTAGTTGATAATGGAAAAACTAAATCCAGGATTATTCTATCAGAAAATGACCAGATTAATCAAATATCAGCAAATTTATTTCAATTGTTCCTTCAGAGAATTTCAGGTTGTACATTTCCCATTGTAAAAGGGCAGAATGCAAAAAAAGGAGATATTATAATCAGTAGCAAAACCCCAGCTGGAGTGACAGAAGACGGTTTCAGCCTATCTACGAAAGATGGAATCTTACGTATTTCAGGCAGTGGGAATGGGACAGTCTACGGAGTTGTAACTTTACTCGAACAATATCTTGGAGTGGATTACTGGGGAGAAAACGAATACTCTTTTAACCCTGCGAAGACAATCGAACTGCCGCTTATCGATAAAATAGATAATCCGGCTTTCCGTTACCGCCAGACACAATGTTATGCTATTCGTACAGACTCCATATATAAATGGTGGAACAGGCTGGAAGAGCCAAACGAAGTGTTTGCTGCCGGTTATTGGGTGCATACTTTTGATAAGTTGCTTCCTGCTTCCGTATATGGAAAAGACCATCCGGAATATTATTCTTATTTTAAAGGCAAACGCCATCCCGGGAAAGCAAGCCAATGGTGTCTGAGTAACCCGGAAGTTTTTGAAATCGTGGCTCAGCGGATTGATTCTATTTTTAAGGCAAATCCGGATAAGCATATTATGTCTGTGAGTCAGAATGATGGTAATTATACCAATTGTACATGTGATGCCTGCAAAGCGATAGATGATTATGAAGGAGCACTCTCAGGAAGTATCATTACTTTTTTGAATAAGCTGGCTGCCCGTTTTCCCGATAAGGAATTTTCCACGCTTGCCTATCTGTATACGATGAATCCTCCGAAACATGTGAAGCCATTGCCGAATGTGAATATCATGCTTTGTGATATAGATTGTGACCGTGAAGTGACTTTGACGGAAAATGCCTCAGGTAAAGAGTTTGTGAAAGCAATGGAAGGCTGGGCTGCCATCACTAATAATATTTTCGTGTGGGATTATGGTATTAATTTTGATAATTATCTGGCTCCGTTCCCTAATTTTCATATCTTGCAGGATAATATTCGTCTGTTCAAAAAGAATCATGCCACTATGCATTTCTCACAGATTGCAGGAAGCAGGGGAGGAGACTTCGCTGAGTTACGTGCCTATCTGGTATCTAAGTTAATGTGGAACCCCGAAGCGAATGTTGATTCTTTGATGCAGCATTTCCTGCATGGATACTATGGAGAGGCTGCGCCATACCTTTATCAGTATATCAAGGTGATGGAGGGAGCGTTGATAGGTAGCGGACAAAGATTGTGGATTTATGATTCTCCTGTTTCCCATAAATACGGAATGCTGAAACCACAACTGATACGACGTTATAATCAACTGTTTGATGATGCAGAGAAAGCGGTGGCTGAAGATAATAAATTCCTGAAGCGTGTGCAGCGTGCCCGCTTGCCCATTCAGTATTCGGAATTGGAAATTGCCCGTACTGAGACTGGTACGGATATGAATGAGATCAGTCCGAAATTGGCACTTTTTGAAGAACGGGTGAAAGAATTTAATGTACCGACATTGAATGAACGTTCCAATTCTCCTGTGGAATATTGCCAGTTGTATCGGGAGAGATATATGCCCCGTGCAGAAAAAAGCGTTGCGATAGGAGCGAAGGTTACTTATCTTATTCCTCCTACCGGTAAATATGCAGAAATCGGAAAAACGGCATTAGTGGACGGACTATTCGGAGGATCTACTTTCGTTGAAAGCTGGATCGGCTGGGAAGGAACAGACGGTGCTTTTGTTATAGATTTGGGTAAAGAGAAAGAAATACATAGTATAGATACGGATTTCCTGCATCAGATCGGAGCCTGGATTCTTTTCCCTCTGAAGGTGGTTTATTCCTATTCTGAAGATGGAGAGAATTATACACATTGGGGAACACATGATATGCCGGAAAACCGTTCGGGGAAAGTGGAGTTCCGCGGAGTGAAGACTGAATCGGAAATGCCAGTGCATGCCCGTTATGTGAAAGTTGAGGTCACCGGTACGAAAGAATGTCCCGAATGGCATTATGGTGTAGGGCATCCTTCGTGGTTCTTTATCGACGAAGTAACAATAAAATAAAAAAAAGTAGGGGCAAGCGTTAGTAGTTTGCCCTTCTTAGTTGTATTATATATAGATGGGTCAGAAAAATGACCCTTTCATCTATATACTATTGAACTATGCAACAGAATAAAACTGCTTCTCAAGGAAAAACTATCAACCCGATTTATTGGGTACCTACCGCTTATTTTGCAATGGGACTTCCCTTTATTGCCATCAATTTGGTTTCCGTATTCATGTTTAAGGATTTGGGTATTTCTGATACTCAGATAACGTTTTGGACTTCTCTTATCATGATGCCCTGGACACTCAAATTCTTATGGAGCCCTTTTCTTGAAATGTATCGGACCAAAAAGTTTTTTGTACTGGTAACCGAACTGTTGAGTGGTATATTGTTTGGAGTAGTAGCTTTTTCGTTATTCTTTGATTATTTCTTTGCTATCAGTATTTCCACTATGGCGGTGATTGCGTTCAGTGGAGCCACACATGATATCGCTTGCGATGGTGTATATATGGCAGAACTGAATAAAGAGGATCAGGCTAAATATATTGGAGTGCAGGGGGCTTTCTATAATGTGGCAAAATTGGTTGCTAATGGTGGATTAGTTGCTTTGGCAGGTATGCTGGCCGAACATTTCGGGGCAATAGAAGGAGCTTCGATAGATGCCAATAAGGGTGCATATTCATCTGCATGGATGATTATTTTTGCCGTAATTGCTGCAGTAATGGTATTGCTCGGTCTTTATCATATAAAGATGTTGCCTTCTACACAAGTTCCTGCTACCGGAAAAAAAACTACTTCAGAAATCATGCAGGATTTGGTAAATGTGATTGGGAACTTTTTTACTAAAAAACATATAGTATATTATATCTTCTTCATTATTCTCTACCGATTGGCGGAAGGATTTATAATGAAGGTTGCTCCTTTGTTTCTGCGTGCCTCCAGAGAGGTCGGAGGTCTGGGGCTGTCATTGACAGAAATCGGCACATTGAATGGCGTCTTTGGTTCTGCCGCCTTTGTTATCGGTTCATTGCTAGGTGGAATATTTGTTGCCAGATATGGATTGAAGAAAACATTATTCATGCTTTGTTGCGTGTTCAACCTTCCTTTCCTTGCTTATACTTTCCTTGCTGTAGTCCAGCCGACCAGTCTTTATCTGATCGGAACATGTATCACAATGGAGTATTTCGGCTATGGTTTCGGATTTGTCGGACTGACCTTGTTCATGATGCAGCAGATTGCTCCTGGCAAACATCAGATGTCACATTATGCATTTGCTTCGGGAATCATGAATCTGGGAGTTATGCTTCCGGGAATGATCAGCGGCTATTTTAGTGATTTACTGGGATACCGTAGTTTCTTTATCTATGTACTGATCGCAACAATTCCTGCTTTTTTGATGACCTATTTTATACCTTTTACGTATGATGATTCAAAAAAGAAAAAATAAATTGCTATTTTTGAGTGATAATAGATAACTAATTACTAAATAAATAATTATTATGAATAAGATTCAAATTCCCTGGGAAGAACGTCCTGTCGGATGTACAGATGTAATGTGGCGTTACTCGCAAAATCCGGTCATCGGACGCTATCATATTCCTTCATCCAATAGTATTTTCAATAGTGCTGTCGTACCTTTCAAAGATGGGTTCGCCGGCGTATTCCGTTGTGACAACAAAGCTGTACAGATGAATATCTTCACAGGGTTCAGTAAAGATGGTATTCATTGGGATATTAGTCATGAACCGATTCAATTTAAAGCCGGTAACACGGAAATGATCGAATCCGAATATAAATATGACCCGCGTGTTACATGGATTGAAGACCGATATTGGATTACTTGGTGTAACGGCTATCATGGACCTACTATCGGTATTGCCTATACATTTGATTTTATAGATTTCTTCCAATGCGAGAATGCCTTCCTGCCTTTCAATCGTAATGGAGTACTTTTCCCGCAAAAGATAGATGGCAAATATGCTATGTTAAGTCGCCCCAGCGACAATGGACATACACCGTTCGGTGATATTTATATCAGCTACAGTCCGGATATGAAATACTGGGGTGAACACCGTTGTGTTATGAAAGTGACTCCTTTCCCTGAAAGTGCCTGGCAGTGTACCAAGATTGGTGCAGGTTCGGTACCTTTCCTTACTGATGAAGGCTGGTTGCTTTTCTATCATGGTGTTATCACTACTTGCAACGGTTTCCGTTATGCAATGGGTTCGGCGATACTCGATAAGGATCATCCCGAAAAGGTACTTTATCGTACCCGTGAATATCTGATAGGTCCGGCTGCACCTTATGAACTTCAAGGTGATGTGCCCAATGTGGTATTCCCATGTGCGGCATTGCAGGATGGTGAGCGTGTAGCTGTTTATTATGGAGCTGCAGATACTGTTGTAGGAATGGCTTTCGGCTATATCCAGGAAATAATTGATTTTACAAAACGGACGAGCATTATCTAAGAAGGATATGAGACGTATATTATTAACTTGCACAATGGCTTTCACCCTTCTCCCCGTATTTGGGGGAGAGGGTAAGGCCCCCCCTATGAATAAGGAAAAGAGTCTGTTGATAGATTATGTAGATCCTTTTATTGGAACGACAAATTTCGGTACCACTAATCCCGGAGCTGTTTGCCCGAATGGAATGATGTCCGTAGTACCTTTTAATGTGATGGGTTCTGCTGATAATACTTATGATAAAGATGCACGTTGGTGGTCCACGCCTTATGAATATACCAATTGTTTCTTTACAGGATATTCTCATGTAAATCTGAGTGGTGTCGGTTGTCCTGAACTGGGTTCTTTATTGCTGATGCCTACTACCGGAGAACTGAATGTAGACTATAAGGAATATGGGAGCAAATATAAGGATGAACAGGCTTCTCCCGGCTATTATTCCAATTATCTGACGAAGTATAATATAAAGACAGAAGTCTCTGCTACTCCGCGTACAGGTATTGCCCGTTTCACTTTTCCTAGAGGAAAGAGTCATATACTTCTGAATTTGGGCGAAGGCCTGACCAATGAGAGTGGAGCCATGCTTCGTCGTGTAAGTGACAGCGAAATAGAGGGAATGAAACTATTGGGTACTTTCTGTTATAATCCCCAAGCTGTATTTCCCATCTATTTTGTGATGAGAGTGAACAAAGTTCCCACCACAACCGGATATTGGAAAAAGCAACGTCCGATGACAGGTGTGGAAGCAGAATGGGATCGAGACCAAGGCAAATATAAATTGTATACCCGCTATGGAAAAGAAATAGCAGGTGACGATGTGGGCGCTTACTTCACTTTTGAAACAGAGGAAGGAGAACAGGTCGAAGTACAGATGGGAGTTTCCTTTGTAAGCATAGAGAATGCCCGTTTGAATTTGGATAAAGAACAGTCGGGAAAAAACTTTGAACAGGTGCTTTCCGATGCCCGTGCACAGTGGAACGATGACTTGTCACGTATCACTGTAGAAGGAGGAACGGATGCACAGAAAACAGTTTTTTATACGGCACTTTATCATTTGTTGATTCATCCGAACGTTCTGCAGGATGTAAATGGTGAATATCCGGCTATGGAGAGCGATCAGATTTTGACAACGAAAGGTACCCGATATACTGTATTCTCTTTGTGGGATACATATCGTAACGTACATCAGCTTTTGACTTTGGTTTATCCCGAACGTCAGATGGAAATGGTACGTACCATGCTCGATATGTATCGTGAACATGGTTGGTTTCCTAAATGGGAATTGTATGGAAGAGAGACTCTTACGATGGAAGGTGATCCAAGTATCCCAGTGATTGTGGATACATGGATGAAAGGATTGCGTGACTTTGACGTAGATCTGGCTTATGAAGCTATGTACAAGTCGGCTACATTACCCGGGGCGGAAAATCTGATGCGTCCGGACAATGATGACTATATGTCAAAAGGATACGTGCCGCTTCGTGAACAATATGATAACTCCGTATCTCATGCACTGGAATATTATATCGCAGACTTTGCCCTTTCCCGTTTTGCGGATGCTTTAGGAAAGAAGAAAGATGCGGAAATGTTCTATAAACGCTCTTTGGGATATAAGCATTATTATAGTAAGGAGTTCGGTACATTCCGACCTATTCTTCCGGACGGAACTTTCTACAGTCCGTTCAATCCGAGGCAGGGAGAGAACTTTGAACCGAATCCCGGTTTCCACGAAGGTAATTCTTGGAATTATACTTTCTATGTACCACATGATGTATATGGATTGGCTAAACTGATGGGTGGAAAGAAACCTTTTGTCAATAAGCTGCAAATGGTGTTTGATGAAGGACTATATGATCCGGCTAACGAACCGGATATTGCTTACGCTCATCTGTTCTCTTACTTTAAAGGTGAAGAATGGCGTACACAGAAAGAGACACAGCGACTGCTGGATAAGTACTTTACGACCAAACCGGACGGTATCCCTGGAAATGATGACACAGGTACGATGTCTGCATGGGCTATTTTCAATATGATAGGTTTTTATCCCGACTGTCCGGGATTGCCGGAATATACATTGACTACTCCGGTATTTAATAAAGTAACGATCCGCTTGGATCCTAAATGGTATAAGGAAAATGAGCTGGTAATTGAGAGTAATCGTACCGGATCGGAAACTCTTTATATAAATAAGGTGTTATTGGATGGTAAGAAGTTCAATAAATACCGCATTACCCACGATGAACTTGTTCATGGTAAACGCTTGATATTTGATTTGAAATAACACACAGTGTTTCATAGGTATCGTTTTTGGGTTGACAAGGCTGTCGGACTTTTCAGGGTACGGCAGCCTATTTTTTTTACATCTTACCTGAATAATCCTTTCAAAAAGATAGTGTCACTATATGTCTGCGATAGTGACACTATATCAGTGGTATAGTGACACCATTTACCTGGGATAGTGTCATTATCTTATTTTTATAAATATCCCCTTTTCCGTTTTAGTATTAAATATTTGAAATGTAGCCGATTACAAAGTTTCCTTTCATCCGTCTTTTATACGATCAGCGTATAATTAAGATGATGAATAGAAAGAAATTATTTCAACATATCCTTTGGATATTAATCGTAGCAGAATGTTTTCCAATGCTGGCTGTTGCTGCATCGAAACAAAAAGAACAACGTTACAAGATCGCCGTATGTGACTGGATGATATTGAAACGTCAGAAGATTGGTTCGTTCCAATTGGTGCATGAGTTGAAAGGAGATGGAGTCGAGTTGGATATGGGTAGTCTCGGTAAAAGAGAAATGTTCGATAACAAATTGCGTGAGCCCCATTTCCAGCAGCTATTTCGTGAAACAGCTCAGAACTATAATTTAGAGGTTCCTTCTATTGCTATGTCCGGTTTTTATGGACAGTCTTTTTTAGATCGTGCTAATTATAAAGAATTAGTCCGGGATTGTCTGGATGCAATGAAAGTAATGGGTGCCAAGGTCGCTTTTCTCCCTTTGGGTGGAGTGGAAGCAGGCTGGCAGGAAACTCCGGAACTTCGGACAGCTTTAATAAAACGGCTGAAGGAAGTAGGGGATATGGCTGCTTCGGAAAGAGTTGTAATTGGCATTGAAACTCAATTGGATGCAAGAGAAGAAGTGAAACTATTGAAAGAGATTAATTCTCCCGGTATCAAGATCTATTTTAAATTTCAGAATGCATTAGAGAATGGAAGAGATCTATGTAAGGAACTCAAGATTCTTGGAAAAAATAGAATTTGCCAGATTCACTGTACAGATACGGATGGAGTGACTCTTCCTTTCAATGAGCGGCTGGATATGAATAAGGTAAAAAAGACGCTTGACAAAATGGGCTGGAGGGGCTGGCTGGTTGTAGAACGCTCACGAGACAAGGATGATGTGAGGAACGTGAAGAAGAATTATGGAACGAATATTGAATATCTGAAAAAGGTATTTCAAGAGTAATATAATAATTGAGATAATAGGTAGGAGGGACTTCAAACATTATATGTCCTCTTACTATATTAAAAGTCCGAACTTAAAAAAGTTCGGACTTTTTTTTCACTATGCGAATCAAATCCTAATCCTATAGAGATATTGATGCTTTCTCATCCTTTATTTCGGATGCTTGTAACCATTTTGTTTTTTATTTAATTCACTGTTTCCGTTATGGTATCAATCAGCAGAATTTTGGTGGATTACAATGATCTTATCCATTCGTCCTTTATATGAATCGGTTAAAGTGGAAGTTAAAACGATGTGAAGATGTGGAGAAGAACGATGATTGGAATATAAAATATTTAAAAGAAAATTTTCAACAATGATGGGGAGGGGAATTATGATATAGTTTAATAAAACTAAGAGAAAAAACTTCAGATTCTATTTTTTATTCTTTTTAAGAGATTACGATTCTTTTAGTTGTATCTTTTTATTTATGTGAATAGATGTCTGATGATGTAATATATCATTTTATATAAATTAAAATTTAATCTATGAAGAGTAAACATTTATTCTTGCGAGTAAAAAGGGATAGTTTGGCATTTGCGGCAGCTATACTTCTTTTTAGTTCTTGTGTCGATGGATACAAGGATGATTGGACCTTCTCATCGGAAGTTCAGGGGGTAACCTTGGAATCACCGTCGACTGAAGGTTGGACTTTTACCAGAAACGTAGATATTACGTCTCTGGAAATTAAATGGCCGGTAGTGCTAGGAGCCGGTGGGTACCAAGTGACATTTTATAATATTGATGATCCTGACAATCCAGTTGTTATAGGCGAAGAGAATGAAGTCGTAGATAAATGTACGATTACGCGTGATATTACTGAAGATACAAAATATAAGGTTGCAGTCAGAGCATTAGGAAATCAGAAGTATAATAACGCTGATGCTGTTGCAGCTACGGAAATGACTTATAATACATTGGTTCGAGTACGTGAAACAATACCAACAGGAACTAATCTGACCGAATATTTTACGGCAAATCCGATTGAGCCTCTTGCAGAAGGAGAAGAAGAAATAGCTTATGAATTAGTGGCAGGTGGTGTATATGAAATGGATGGTAATATTGATTTAGGAACGACTACATTGACTATTCGTGGCGACAAAGTAAATCATGCCAAACTGACAATGAAAAGAAATGCTTCTTTTATAAATCGCGGAGCTGGTCTAAAAATTAAGTTTATAGATTTTGATTTTGATGCTGATACTTACAGTGCTTCTAATAGTAGAGGTGTCGTTATGTTCAATAGCACAGAAGCCGGTATAGTGCAGCAGCCTTATGTTTTCCAATCTTGTACTATAAAAGATCTTCCCGTACCATTATATTACTGTAATAATGGTTATGCTTTGTCGTCATTGTCTATTACTGATTGCTTGGTTAGCATTAATACAGCAAGTACTATATTTATAGCATTCAACGGTCAAGGTTGGATCAAAGATTTGAGCTTTTCAAACAGTACTATTTATTATACGGTTCCCGGATCTGCCTATTTTGTTCAGATGAGAGGACGTACTCCGTCAAACTTTAGCGGATCTGGCTGGAGTACATCGCTTCGGAAAATGAGTAATTGTACGTTCTATCAAATTGGCACTAACAATCGTTTCTTTAATAATGTAATAAACAGTAATAGTGCTGTGTTCTTTTTGGAAATGCAGAATACTATTTTTGCAGACTGTGTCGTAAGTTCGGCCACAGGAACTGAAGGTGTTTTCAGACGGATCTGTAATGCGGGAAATTATGGTAATGTAAATTATACACTTGGATATAATACTTATTATTATAGTGCTGTTCCGGGAGGATTCCTTGATTATGATACTAGTGATGAGAATGGACGAGACCATTCGGGAACAGCTATTAAGGTAGAGCCAAAGTTTGTGAATGCTGCTAACGGTGATTTTACTTTGAGTAGCTCGGAGCATATTGCGAATCGTTGTGGAGATCCACGTTGGCTTCCGACAACAGAATGAATACAATGTATAAACAATAACAGAATACTATGAGTAAAAGATATTTCATTTTAGGCTTATGTATGCTTTTTATACAAGCCTTTGCGCAAATCGTCTATGCCCAAAATGCACGTACGGTGACCGGGGTTGTTGTGGACGAATTTGGTGACCCAATTATTGGGGCTGCAATTAAGATTGTAGATTCTACGGTAGGCACGATAAGTGATATTGATGGTAAATTTAGCCTTCCCGTCCCGGAAGGGGGAAGATTGGCTGTTTCATTTGTAGGATACGTTTCTCAAACAATAACGAATTTGAATAATCCAAAGATTGTATTGAAAGAAGATGTAGCTAATCTGGATGAGGTGGTTATTGTAGGTTATGGTACACAAAAAATGAAAAACATAACGGGGGCGATTGAAACCATTACTCCGGATGAGATTAAAGATCTTTCGGTGGGTAACTTAGGTGATGCATTGAGCGGAATGATGAGTGGTTTGCATGTAAATTCGGGTGGTGGTCGTCCGGGTAGTACCCCAAGTCTACAAATACGCCAAAGTAATATCAATACCAGCATTACTCCCAATTCAACGCGTGGAGGTGATGCAGATCCTAGCCCATTATATGTAATTGACGATTTTATTTCTACAGAGGATGCATTTAATAATTTGGATGTGAGTGAAGTAGAAAGTATTACGGTTTTGAAAGATGCTTCGGCAGCTGTATATGGGGCACGTGCGGCTTACGGTGTCATATTGGTGAAAACCAAGCGCGGTAAGGTAGGTACACCTTCCATATCTTATACAGGGCAATTCGGTTTTACTGATGCTTTGAAAAAACCTAAGATGCTAAGTGCTTATGATTATGGACGTATTTATAATGCCGCACGTGTAGCTGGAACTTCTACCGGTGAATCGGAATCGGATAATAGAAGAACGCAATATTTCCAGGCTGACGAATTGGAAGCAATGAGAGGACTGAACTACGATTTGCTGGATGATGAGTGGAGTGCGGCTTGGACGCAACGCCACAGTTTCAGTATTAATGGCGGTACAGAGAAGGCTACTTATTTTGCGGGTGCATCTTACTATAATCAAGAAGGTAATATGGGACGTTTAGATTATGATCGTTGGAACTTCCGTGCGGGTGTTAATGCTAATATCGGTAAGTGGATTAAAGCCTCCTTACAGTTCTCAGGTGACATGGGTGAACAGAATAACTCACGTAATGGTATAACCAGTGGTGGGACAGATGCTGATTTTAATTCTCTAATGACACATTTGCCTTTTGTGCCCGGATATGTAGGTGGACGTCCTGTTATATATACAGGTATGGAAAATGTGTCTTCGGGCTTAAGTGCTGTACGACTATTCCATTTTGGAGCAGTTCAGGATTCTCCTGACAATACTCAAAATCAGACAAATAATATGTCCATAAACGGTTCATTGGAATATGATTTTGGTTGGAGCAAATGGTTGAAGGGGCTAAAAGTGAAAGGTTCTTATTCGAGGAGCATTATCAATAATAAGAGTAATAATATCGGTACTAAAATGAATGTCTACAGGCTGCTGGAACGTGGTGGCAGTGGAAATCACCTTTATACTGGCGATGATATAAATATAGATGATAGCAATTTTGGTACTTTTACTTTGGATAATGGTAATTTATTGAGCCGTGCGATGAATAAAACGGATAACTACCAGATGAACTTGACAGTCAGCTACGCACGTCAGTTTGGTTTGCATAATGTGAATGGATTGTTTTCTATTGAAAAGGCAGAATCGGAATATGAATATCTGACCGGTACTGTAACTGATCCTTTCAGCTTTACCGATGGACAATCTAATTCGACAGCTACCGGTGCGGATCAAACGACTACGTTCGGTCGTACGGAATCGGGTATGCTCTCTTATATCGGTCGTCTGAACTACTCGTATGCAGACAAGTATTTGTTTGAGTTCCTGCTTCGTTCGGATGCATCTACCAAATTTGCTCCTAGTAACTACTGGGGAATGTTCCCTTCATGGTCAGCAGGTTGGGTTATCTCGGAAGAAAGCTGGTTTAATAAAGAAAAACTAGGTATTGATTTCTTGAAAATTCGTGGTTCATTCGGTATTTTGGGAAGAGATAATATACAACCTTGGTTGTGGACACAACTTTATAGCCGAAATGCAGATGGAGGTCCTATATTTGGTACAGCCACCAATACCTATAGTGGTGCAACATTCCAAATGCCGCAAAGAGGGGTCAACGCAGATGTACATTGGGATAAAACCTACAAGACCAATTTAGGTATCGATGTCAGGATGCTGGATAGTAGACTGGGTATTACATTAGATGCTTACTATGATATGGGACGTGAGTTGTTCACAACTTTCACGGGTACTTCTTTCTATCCG
The DNA here is from genome assembly GCF_019052485.1 of Bacteroides sp. MSK.20.82. Taxonomy (NCBI): domain Bacteria; kingdom Pseudomonadati; phylum Bacteroidota; class Bacteroidia; order Bacteroidales; family Bacteroidaceae; genus Bacteroides; species Bacteroides sp. MSK.20.82. Next base: position 170,122 of record NZ_JAHQUN010000009.1, on the reverse strand, counting down.
ACTACTGTAGGTACGCAGGCTACTCCTGAGAACTTTGGAGAAGTTGATACGTATGGTTTAGAACTTACTTTGAATTGGAAAGATAAAATCGGTAAAGATTTTTCTTATTGGGTAAAAATGACTACCGGTTACAGTGATAACAAGATTAAAGAAGCCGGATTCCAGGCTACTCCCGGTTTTGATGACATTGTTCGGGGTGAACGTTCCGACCGTGGTGTGTGGGGATACGAATGTATTGGCATGTTCCGCACCTATCAGGATATCGAAGAGTATTTCGCAGTGAATAAGATCACTTCTTATCTTGGGAATACGAAAGATAACATTCATCCGGGTATGTTGATCTATCGTGATGTACGTGGTCAGCGTAATGCCGATGGTACTTATGGTGAAGCAGATGGCGTGATTGATCAGAATGACTATGTGAAGATTTCCAATCGTGCCAATAATCCTTATGGATTGACTTTTAATTTTGGTGCTTCGTATAAGAACTTCTCATTCAGTGCTCAATTTGGTGCAAGCTGGGGTACTTATGCTCTTGTACAGACAGACTTACGTCAGGAAAAATACGATGATCTGGAATATAAAAATGTATCTGCCATGTGGAAAGATATGTATGTGTATGAAGATGTATTGGATGCCGGTGGTAATGTAGTGGCGCCAATGAACCGGAGTGCTAAATATCCAAACTTAAGATATAGTGCCATAAACGGTCAGGCTTCTACATTTTGGAAAGTTAGCGCAGCCAGCGTTCGATTACGTAATTTGACAGTTGCTTATAGCCTTCCGAAGGAATGGACAAATCGGATCGGCATCAGCAGTTGCCGTCTGAATTTGACTGCTCAGAACCTTTTAAACTTTTACAATCCTTATCCTGATGGTGTTTGGAGTACATGGGGAGGCACTTATGGAAGATATCCTAATTTGCGTAAAGTAACTTTAGGTGTTAATGTCTCATTCTAATATCAAAGAAGATTATGAAAGAAAAGATAAATAAAATATGTTTGACAGCATCGATGGTGACAGGACTAATCTGTTTTACTGGATGCAGCGATGATTTTCTGAAAGACAAGAAAGTATATGGAAGCTATGACGCTTCGGTTGTGTACGAAAATTATGAAACAGCCAAAAGTCGTGTGGACTTTTTATATCAGTCTTTATTGCCTAGTTCTACCGGAGGTTCCAATGCTTTGACCGATATAACCAGTGCGGGTATTGATGACGATTTTTCCAAATGTACGGAGGAATATGGAGACTACTCTATTTTCAATGATCCTACGGCATCTCTTACTATTCAGACTGTTCCCGATTATTTTTATGTAATCAACAGTGAAAGAAGTCCTTGGGGACGTATCCGCGAATGTAATAATGTGATTGAAGGTGTGACGGGAAGTGCGACTCTTTCGCAGACAGAGAAAGAACAATTACTCGGACAAGCTTACTTTTTTCGTGCATGGCGTTATTATCTGTTGGTGAAAATGTATGGTGGTGTTCCCATTGTAGACCACGTCCAGAATCCGGTGATAGGTGATGGTAATGGTGAGAATCTGGTCATTCCTCGTTCCTCGACTAAGGCTTGTATAGACTTTATATGCGATGACTTGGAACTGGCAGCCAGCTATCTTCCTGCACGTTGGCAGAATGAAGGGCAGGATTACGGACGCATAACCGCCGGTGCAGCACTTGCTCTAAAAGGTCGTACATTGTTGCTTTATGCTAGTCCACTTTTTAACCGTGCCGATGACGCATCTCGTTGGAAAGATGCTTACGACGCCAATTTTGCTGCCATCACTAAACTGAATGAAGGTAACTTCGGACTTGCTTATGAAGGCAATGGCGGAGAAGACAATGCCAAGAATTGGGCCAGAATGTTCGCCACTTATACAGGTGGAAGCGAAGCCGTATTTGTTACTTTATATAATAATGTGTCTCCTATTGCTTCACAAAACATCAACCGATACAACTTGTGGGAGCAGGGAATCCGACCAGGAAATATAAACGGAGGCGGAGGAAAGACTCCTACAGCGGAAATAATAGACATCTTCCCGATGATTGACGGTAAGAAACCGATGGAATCAGGAGTTCATTATGACCCTAAAAAGTTCTTTCTAAATCGTGACCCGCGTTTCTACCGTACATTTGCATTTCCGGGGGTAGAGTGGAAATTCAACAGTGGCAATGTCGATTTTTCAGGAGCAACGATGTCTGGTTTATGCCCAACCCGTTATACCAGTGGTGCGAACTATGAACTTTGGAATTATTGTTGGTATACTACGGCTGATGAGCGTAATAATCCGAGTAGAAGCGGTTTTGCAGCCGATATGCTGGGCACTAAGAATAGAGGAGTCTATGTTCGTAAACGTTCGGATGATTTTGATTTGGGCACTAGTCTTTATGTGTTTACTGATAACAGCAGTGGTGATCAGCAGGGATTCAGACGATCGGCAGCTCCTTACATGGAGATACGGTATGCGGAAGTATTGCTGAATCTGGCAGAATCAGCTTGTGGTGCGGGCGGCACTTATCATGCGGAAGGGGTCAAGGCGCTGAAAGCCGTACGTGGCAGAGTAGGCTATACGAGTGCAAATAATTATGGCCTGGATGCGGCGATTGAAACTGACCGTGCTAAATTGTTTGAAGCTATATTGTATGAACGTCAGGTAGAGTTGGCTTTTGAAGGTAAACGTGCGTATGATATGCGTCGTTGGATGCTATTTGACGGAGGTGTAGGACAAGGTGCTTTGAATGCAAGTTGGGCATTGAGTGGCTTTGGAGGTAATACTTGTACTTATTTGGGTGTGACTCCGATGAATGAACGTGGTAAGAGATATCGCATAGAAATCAATGTTGAAGGTACCGGGTCTGCAAATAATGACAGTGATCCGATTAAAAACGTAGAGCGACCAGCAGCACTGACATTGAATGAGAAGATTGCTACGGAAGCAGACGGAGAAACGATTCTTGATCCGGCTGTGTCAAGTATATGTACATTCTATGATACCTATTTCTCACGTAAAGATATCAGTCTTGATGGTAATGTGCTGGACATTAATCCTTATTTCCAACCCAGATATTATTTCTTTGGATTGCGTCAAAGTGCACAGCAAACTAATGCGACATTGTATCAGACCATTGGTTGGGAAGATTATGCTCACGGTGGTATGGGTACTTTCGACCCATTGGCAGAATAAAAGATTTTTCTGATTCCCGGAAAAAAGTAATTTAATATAAAAAGGTGGCCTCAAGGCACTTTCCTTTTAATAGGAAAAGTGTCTTGAGGCCTTTTTTTGCATATAATTTCCAATTAACTTCATTTTTGTTCTTTTTATGTGATTACATATCTTTAAATCATACGTCCTTTTTATGTATGAAGAAAAAGAAGAGTGGTATATGTATTTTATGATTATTTAAGTAGTTTACTAACATGTCTTCATTCAAGAGCTTATGGGAAGCTTCTTATAATTGTTATCAAGATGGAAAGCAATTCACAAGATTAACTGACTGTCAAAGTAGGGAGCTGAATAAATTGCATTTTCACTTTAATGCCTCACTCATCAGAGTGTGAATATAGCTAAAGTGAAAGTATTAGAAAAAGGAAAGGCATCATTAATGGTATCAGTTAAAGTGCTGTGCCATAATATATTTCTCATTAAACGATTTATTTTAGTGTTAGGAATCAAACCGAACAAAGAAATAAATCGAAAACTGTGGAAAGAAGCCATTAGTTTTGCAGCCATTACTGCATAAATGTGAATGAAATGTTTAACGGACTATTGTATATAATATTCAACTTAAATATTGATAACATAAGAACGTATTGTTTAATTTAAATTTAATGTATGAAAAGTAATCGTTTATTTTTACGAAGAAGAACACGTGGACTGTTATTCGCTACGTTATTATTTCTTTTAAGTAGCTGTACCATAGGGTATCACGAAGACGAATCTTTTGAGTCGGATGTGAAAAATGCTACACTGGAATCTCCCCAATTGGAGAATGTAAAAGTGGAACTTGATGCCACAGGAGAAAATGCAACTATTGAATGGCCTGTAGTGCATGGAGCAGAAGGTTATGAGTTTTCTTGGTATGTAGTTGATGATCCTGAAAATCCGATAGCTGTAGTTGAAGGAGAGTTTATCGATGGTTGTAGCGTTGAATTGGAAGTAGAAGAAGATACAAAATATAAATTCTTAATTAAAACCATTGGAAATAAACAGTTTAATAACAAAGATGCAGAAAAAGCCTGTGAAATAAGTTTTTCAACTTTACTTGAAACATATGCATCCATTCCTAGTGGAGTAGATTTGACTCAATGGTTTATTGATAATCCGCTTCCAGAGACTGATATGGAACCTAATGAAGATGGCACTTTAAAAGAGTTGGCATATGAATTAGAGGCTAACGGTGAATATACTATATCAGGTCCAATAGATTTTGGAGCACGTAAAGTTACAATTCGTGGAAATAAAATTAATCATTCGAAAATTACATTTGGTCAAAGTGGTAGAATATTAACACAGAATGGTTTGAAGATAAAGTTTATGGATTTCTATTGTAATGCAATGGAGAAAGGTTCTTCTGATGCTTCATTAATTGGATTAAGTAAGACTCCAAATGAACAATTAAAAGTATCTTCTGGAGAATACGTTATTAAAGATCCCATCGTTATTCAGTTTTGTAATGTATATGACCTTAATAGGCATTTATTATATGATTCAGGGAAAAAATATTGTGTGGAAAACTTTACAGTAAAAGCTTCTTTTATTAGATGTAATCAGTCTAATACGATTGTGTATTTTAATAAAGGTAGTTTTATTAATATAACATTTAAAGAGAGTACTCTTTGCAGTACTGTACAGAATGGAAGTTATTTTGCACAGGTAAATGGTAACAGACCTAACAAGATTACTGGATATTCAAATGGAACTTTTAATTTTTATAATTGTACAGTATACAATCTTGCTTATAGCAAAGACTTTACTAATTGGAATAGCTATAGAGGACAAGCATGCTTAACACTAAATTTCTCCAGAACTATTTTTGTAGATTGTGGTAAAGGAGATATGACGAATAAAATAATGGGTAATGCAAATATGTCTAGAAATTTTGAATATAATACTTATTGGTATAATGGTAGTCAAAGTAATGATAAATATGATACAAATACTCTTGATACAGATCCTGGCTTCATTAATGCTGCGAATGGTGATTTTACTGTAACTGGAGCAAGCCAGCTTGAAAAGAGAACTGGTGATCCACGGTGGCTTCCACTTGTTGAAGAGTAAGTAAAGTAGTATGATAATAAAAATTAAATGCAATGAATAAGAAAAATATTATTCTCAGTTTATTCATCGGTACACTGTTGACTTTTGTTATGCCATTGTGTGCCCAGAATCAGACAGTAACTGGACTTGTTGTAGATGTAAGTGGTGAACCGATAATAGGTGCTACTGTCATGGTGGTAAATGGGACAGTAGGTACAGTGACAGATATTGATGGGAAATTTAATATTAAGGTTGCTCCAAAAAGCAAATTGAAAGTTTCCTTTGTTGGATATACTTCACAAATTATATCTGATTTAAAAAATCCTAGGATTGTACTTTTAGAAGATCAACTGAAATTAGATGAAGTTGTAGTACTTGGTGATTATGGTTCTCAGAAATTACGTAATGCAACAGGTGCCATTGAAACGATTTCCACCGAAGAATTGAAAGATTTGTCAGTGGGTAGTTTGGGTGACGCGTTAGCTGGTAAAATAAATGGTTTACATGTATCACTTAGTGGTGGGCGCCCAGGTAGTACACCAAGCTTACAGATTCGTCAAAGTTCAGTGAATACTACCATTACTCCAAGTTCTGATTTAGGAGGTAATGCAAGCCCTACTCCACTATATGTTATTGATGGCTTTATTGCAGATGAAGGTGCTTTCAATAATTTAGATATAAATGAAGTAGAAAATGTGACTGTTTTAAAGGATGCTGCAGCGGCTGTATATGGAGCACGTGCTGCGTATGGTGTTGTGCTGGTTAAGACTAAACAAGGAAAAGTCGGTGCTCCCAAAATTTCTTATTCAGGACAGTTTGGTTATACAGATGCATTGATGTTACCTAAGATGCTAAATGCCTATGATTACGGTCGTATATACAATGCTGCTCGTGCTGCTAATACTGCTACTAAGGATCAAGAATCCGATGACTTGAGGGTACAACTTTTTCAATCTGATGAATTGGAGGCAATGAAGGGTATGAATTATAATTTATTAGATAAAGAATGGAGTGCGGCTTTGACGCAGCGTCATAGTGTCAACATTAGCGGGGGAACAGAAAAAGCAACTTATTTCGGTGGTGTTTCGTATTATCAGCAAGAAGGTAATATAGGGCGCTTGGACTATAATCGTTGGAACTATCGTGCTGGTGTAAATGCTAATATTTCAAAATGGATGAAAGCTTCTTTGCAGGTATCTGGTAATTATGGAGAGACAAATAAACCTAAAAATGTAAAAGGTGGTGGCTCTGATGGTGATTTTGAATCTTTAATGTTACATGTACCTTATGTGCCTGATCAAGTAAATGGATATTATATTTTTCATTCAGGTATGGAAAATATAACTAATCCAAGTGATCAGCAGAAGTATAATTTTGCAGCAGTACAGAATGCGTCAGATAATGTTGAGAATCAGAATCAGAATTTTTCTCTTAACGGTTCATTAGAGTATGATTTTGGTTGGAGTAAATACTTACGTGGTTTGAAGGTAAAAGCTTCTTATTCAAAAAATATAAGTACAGGGAAAACAAATACTATCGGTACAAAAATCGATGTATATCGCCTTATATCCCGTGGTGGCAGTGGTGGTCACCTTTATGTTGGTGACGAGATTGAATACAATGCTAATACATTGGGATTGTATGAGTTGAATAATGGCAACTCTTTGGGGCGTAGTATGAATCGCTCAGATAGTTATCAAATGAACTTAACAGTAAGCTATGCACGTCAGTTTGGTAAGCATTATGTCAGTGGTTTGTTCTCTATTGAAAAAGCAGAATCAGAATGGGAAGATTTGAATGGTAGTCTTACAGACCCATTACCTTTTACAGATGGCCAATCTAGTTCTGTGGATTCCAATGCAGAAGGTTTTGCTCAAACTGTGACGTTTAACCGCAGTGAGTCTGGTATGCTTTCTTATGTTGGTCGTGTGAATTATTCATATGATGATAAATATTTGTTTGAGTTTATGCTCCGTTCTGATGCCTCTGCCAAATTTGCTCCTCAGAATTATTGGGGAATGTTCCCTTCATGGTCTGCCGGCTGGGTTATTTCAGATGAAAAATGGTTTGATAAAGACAAGACAAAAATCGACTTTTTGAAGATACGTGGTTCGTTTGGTATTCTTGGTAAAGATAATGTGAATGCTTGGCTTTGGACTCAGCTTTACACCCGTAATCCAGACAAAGGACCGATCTTTGGAACTAATTCTAGTACAAATACAAGTGCTACGATTCGTATGCCGAAACAAGGAGTAAATCCTGATGTACATTGGGATAAGACTTATAAAACTAATTTTGGTATTGATATGGCCTTTTTGAAGAATCGAATGAGCGCTAATTTGGACTTCTATTATGATATGGGCCGTGAAATGTTTGCTTCACATCAAGGAACTTCTTATTATCCGAATACGGTAGGAATACAACCTGCTCCAGAAAACTTTGGTGAGGTAGATACATATGGTGTTGAATTGTCATTAGGATGGAAGGATAAAATTGGAAAAGACATGTCATATTGGGTAAAACTTACAACAGGATACAATGATAATAAAATCAGAGAGACAGGTTGGAAGGCTGCATATGATTTTGATAAATTAGTGAGAAATGAACGTTCTGATAGAGGACTATGGGGTTATGAATGTATAGGTATGTTCCGTAGTTATCAGGAAATTAATGAGTACTTTGATAAATATAGTATTACTAAATATTTAGGAAATACAAAAGAAAATGTACATCCTGGTATGCTGATTTATAAGGATGTACGTGGACAATATGATGAATCAACTGGAACTTTTGGTCCGGCAGATGGTATTGTTGATGAACAAGATTATATAAAAATTTCTCACCGTGCTAGTAATCCTTACGGTGGAACTTTAAATTTCGGTTTCTCTTATAAAGATTTTTCTATTAGTGCGCAGTTTGGTGCAAGTTGGGGAGCATATTCCTTAGTTCCTACAACTATGCGTAAAGAAAGTTACTCTGAATATAGTAATGTGTCGGCAATGTGGAAAGATATGTTTGTATATGAGGATATTTATGACGCTAATAATATAGTTACAGTAGCACAAAACAGAAATGCAAAATACCCGAATATTCGCTATAGTAGCGTAAATGGTGCACCCTCTACTTTTTGGAAAGTAAGTGCAGCAACAGTGCAACTTCGTAATATGACAGTAGCTTATGCATTGCCTAAAGAATGGCTAAAAATAATTGGCATTAGTAGTTGCCGTTTCAATCTTACTTGCCAAAATGTATTTAACTTCCTAAACCCTTATCCAGAAGGAGCATGGGCTTCTTGGGCGGGAAGCTATGGATATTATCCGAACTTACGTAAATTCACGTTAGGTGTTAATGTTTCATTTTAATAATTTGAATACAATGATGAAGAAAATAAATAAGTATGGTTCAATTGCATTACTGACCATAACAGCTGCCATCTTTACAGGTTGTAGTGATCAATTTTTGGAAGACAAAAAATTATATGGAAGTTTTAACGGTACGACTATTTATGAAAACTATGAGTCAGCTGATAACCGTATAGCTTACTTGTATTATATCATGCTGCCGAGTGCGACGGGTGGATCTGATCTGACTGGTTCTATGGGTGATATGCCAAGCACAGGAACAAGTGATCAATATTCGAAATGTACAGAAGAATATGGAGGGATATCAGGTTTGATGAATCCTAATTCTCCTCTAGATTATGAAACTGTTACTGATTATTTTAATCTAGATAACAATTATTCTCCTTGGGTGCGTATTCGTGAGTGTAATGATATGATCGAAGGAGTGATTGGCAGTGAAAGTTTAACTGAACGCCAAAAGCAGTTATTGTTGGGACAAGCATTTTTCTTCCGTGCATGGCGTTATTATTTAATGGTAATGATGTATGGTGGTGTACCTATTATTGATAATGTACAAAATCCTATAATTGGAGATAGTGAAGGTATTCATTTGGTAGTTCCACGCTCGTCTACAAAAGAATGTATTGATTTTATTTGCAAAGATTTGCAAACAGCTGCTGATTATCTGCCAGCACGTTGGGAGTCAGAAAATAAGAATTTTGGACGCATAACATCGGGGGCAGCATTGGCTTTAAAAGGTCGTGTGGAATTGTTATATGCCAGTCCGCTTTTTAATAGGGCGGATGATGTTACACGATGGGAAACTGCATATCAAACAAACTTAGCTGCTGTAAAAAAACTGGAAGAAGGTAATTTTGGATTGGCTTATGAAAACAATTCAGGAAAGAATGCAGCAGGTTGGGGAAAGATATTCTCCGATTATATTGGCTCAGAAGGTGGTGGAGGAACTGTTTCTGAGGCAGTATTAGTAACTTTATATAATAATGTATCACCAGCCGAGCACTTACAGCTTGAAAAATGGAATGGATGGGAACATTCTCTTCGCCCAGCTAATGCTGGAGGTGGGGGTGGTATGACTCCCACTGCAGAAATGGTTGATCTTTTTCCAATGGCGGATGGGAAGAAACCAAATGACATGAATGGATCTTATGATTATAATCAAGAACTTTTCTTTTTAAACCGCGATCCAAGATTTTATCGCACTTTTGCGTTCCCTGGTGTAGAATGGAAGTTTGATAGTGATGACTTGAAATCTTTTGGTGAAAAAGGTCAATTACCTTATGGCATTAATGGGTATACTACAGGGAATAATTACAAGTTGTGGAATTATTGTTGGTATGATAATGTAGATGATCGTAATAGTAACTCTAAGTCAGGCTATGCAGCTGATTGTCTAGGTACCAAAAATACGGGGATTTATTTGCGTAAGCGTACAGATGATTTAGCACTCAATTCTAATCCTTTATATATCTTTGAAAAGACTTCAGGTAATGGATTCAGACAGTCTGCTGCTCCATATATGGAAATACGTTTTGCCGAAGTATTATTGAATTATGCGGAGGCTGCTTGTGGGGCAAATCATTTTGACGAGGCAGTGAATGCTCTTAAACGAATTCGTAAGCGTGTAGGATATACAGATAATTGTGGATTAGATCCAGCTATTTTTAATGATCGTGCCAAACTATTTGAGGCTATACTTTATGAACGTCAAATAGAACTTGCTTATGAAGGTAAACGTTTCCACGATGTGCGACGTTGGATGTTATTTGATGGTGGAGTGGGCCAAGAAGCACTGAAATCGACTTGGAAACTTACAGGTTTTAATGGCAATACATGTAACTATTTAGGAGTTGAACCATTGAATGGTCAGAGAAGACATCGGATTGAGGTTTATGCAAAAAATTTTATTGCTGCTAAAAGTAATAATGTCTACAATGAAGATAAAACAATAAAAGAAACCTATGATGAATTATGGAATAAACGTCCGACAGCATTAAGTTTGACTGAAGATATAACTTGTACAGAATCAGCCGATGATGAAATAACATATGCAGATGCAAAGGTAAAGGCATTGGCTCAGTTTTATCAAGAACATTTTAAACGTAAAAATCTTAGTACTGACGGTAATGATGAAACTATTCTTCCAACATTTAAACCTTATTATTATATCTTAGGTTTTAAGAAGAATGCGATGCAAAACAATGTGTCATTAGAACAAAATATAGGATGGGGCGACTATTGGAGAGGTGGAGCTGATGGTACCTTTGATCCTTTGGCAGAGTGAATTCGTTTATCAAAATAATTACTTGATCTGAAGAATGTTCATTCTGAAATAAACCTAAGGACCATTTATCACTTTGATCTTTTGAAAAGAATATTAAGGAATAAGTGGTCCTTTTGTATTTAAAGTTAGAATAGAAAAATATATTATATTTTCTGATTACATATTTCCTTGTTTTGCGTCTTATTATTGTATTTTAGAATGATCAATCTCACAAAACCTAATAAAAATGAAGAAGAAACATGTACTTTTAGTAGCTTTTGCAGCTGCAATGTTGACTCCGACCGTTGTATGGGCACAATACCCGCAGATAACTGACGAAGCCAAAGCGAATTATACAAAGATGATGACCGAGGAACGGAAACGTTCTGATGAAGCATGGGAGAAAGCGTTACCTATAGTACTGAAAGAAGCAAAAGAAGGACGTCCTTATATCTCATGGGCTGGTCGTCCCTATGATTTGCCACAAGCTAGAATTCCCTCGTTTCCGGGTGCTGAAGGAGGTGGAATGTATAGTTTTGGTGGTCGTGGAGGTAAAGTAATTACGGTTACTAATCTGAATGATCGTGGTCCGGGTTCATTCCGCGAAGCTTGTGAGACAGGTGGTGCACGTATTATTGTATTCAATGTGGCTGGTATCATTCGTCTGGAATCTCCGATTATTGTTCGAGCACCTTACGTTACTATTGCCGGACAGACAGCACCGGGTGATGGTGTCTGCATTGCCGGAGAATCATTTTGGGTGGATACACACGACGTAGTTGTACGTCATATGAGATTCCGTCGTGGAGAAACAAAAGTATGGCATCGTGACGACTCTTTCGGTGGTAATCCGATTGGTAATATCATGATAGACCACTGTTCATGTACATGGGGACTGGACGAAAATATTTCTTTCTATCGTCATATGTACGATCCGAGTGAAGGCCAATATGAAAGCAAGGACTTGAAACTTCCGACAGTCAATGTGACTATTCAGAATACAATTTCTGCAAAAGCTCTGGATACCTATAATCATGCATTCGGTAGCACACTGGGAGGTGAGAACTGTGCATTTATGCGTAACCTTTGGGCCAGCAACTCTGGTCGCAATCCGTCTGTAGGCTGGAATGGAGTATTCAACTTCGTTAATAATGTAGTATTTAATTGGGTGCATCGTTCTTCTGATGGTGGCGATTATACCGCCATGTTCAATATGATCAATAACTATTATAAACCCGGTCCTGCTACTCCAAAGAATAATACGGTAGGCTGCCGTATTCTGAAACCGGAAGCCGGACGCAGTAAACTGAATTATAAGGTATACGGTCGCGTGTATGCTGATGGTAACGTTATGGAAGGCTATCCGGAAATCACGAAAGATAACTGGAATGGTGGTATCCAAATCGAGAGTCAGCCAAATACAGCCGGATATACTGAGAATATGCGGAGCTATGAGCCGTTTGCAATGCCTTATATCAAAATTACATCAGCTAATGATGCTTATGATTATGTGACAAAACATGTCGGTGCCAATATACCCTGCCGTGATATCGTGGACGAACGCATCATAGAAGAAGTAAAAACAGGTATTCCTTATTATGATAAGAAACTTGCGAAGGATGCTAATGGTGATCTTACAGGCCTGTCTCCTAAGTCAATGGGAGAGGACGGTCAGTTTAAATATCGTCGTTTACCCAAAGATTCTTATAAGATAGGTATCATTACTGATATTCGTCAGATGGGTGGTTTCCCCGAATACAAAGGGACTCCGTATGTAGATACTGATGGTGACGGTATGCCGGATGAATGGGAAATTGCTAATGGATTGAATCCGAATGATCCAAGTGATGCTAATAAAGATTGTACAGGTGATGGATATACGAATATTGAAAAGTATATCAATGGAATCAGTACAAAACACAAAGTAGACTGGAGAGATTTAAAAAATAACTACGATACATTGGCTGAGAAAGGAAAATTAATGTAATCTGCAACCGGTATCGGTATAAGATACCGGGACTGGGTTTCCTTTTGGCATATGGTATAAAAAATAAGATGAAATGAAAAAGATAGTTTTAATGTCTCTGTTGTTTCTTTGCGGTTGGATATCTGCTGGAGCAGTCGATTTGAACAAAGAGAATCGTGATCCGAAATATGTGGAGTCTATCGTCAACCGTTCGCAAAAGATTGTAGATAAACTCGGACTGACGGATGCAAAAGTGGCTGAAGATGTTTGTAATGTGATTGCCAATCGCTATTTCGAATTGAATGATATTTATGAAATACGGGATGCAAAGGTGAAGGCAGTCAAAGAATCGGGGTTGACCGGTGATGCGAAAAATGAAGCATTGAAGGCTGCTGAAAACGAAAAAGATGCGGCTTTGTACCGTTCTCATTTTGCCTTTCCGGCCAGCTTGTCTCTCTTCTTGAATGAAGAACAGATAGAAGCGGTGAAAGATGGAATGACTTATGGTGTGGTGAAAGTGACTTATGAAGCTACGCTTGATATGATTCCTTCTTTGAAAGAAGAAGAAAAGGTACAAATCTATGCCTGGTTGGTGGAAGCGCGTGAGTTTGCCATGGATGCGGAAAATTCAAATAAGAAACATGCGGCTTTCGGCAAGTACAAAGGACGTATCAACAATTATCTGGCCAAGAGGGGATATAATTTGACGAAAGAACGTGAAGAGTGGGCCAAACGTGTGAAAGCACGGGGAGGAACGCTGTAAAAGTATAGAATCCGGTAAAAAAAGGATTGGTAACCAATGAGATACTATAAAAAGAAGTGGAATTCTTTCCCATTATTAAATGGTTAGTTTGTTTGATGGAGGAAAAGGGTGGCTCGGAGAGTCGCCCTTTTTATCGTCTCTAAATTTTGATTCTGACGAATCTTCCAATCTATTTGAGTACAAATCCGGCTTTTCATCGTCTCTGTATAAAGGATATTAGTATAGTGTAAAAGAATCATAGAAATGGGAAAGTTAAGAAATACATTAGCTGCAATAAGCATCCTGCTTTTAGCTTCTTGTGGAGGGAATAAAGATTATTATATGTTCACTTCATTTCATGAGCCGGCTGATGAAGGTTTGAGATATCTGTATAGTGAAGACGGAATGCACTGGGACAGTATTCCCGGTGTTTGGCTGAAGCCGGAATTGGGACAACATCGCCTGATGCGCGACCCTTCCATGGTGCGTACGCCGGATGGTACTTATCATTTGGTATGGACCACCAGCTGGAAAGGGGATTTAGGCTTTGGTTATGCAAATTCCAAAGACTTGATTCACTGGTCGGAGCAACAAATGATTCCTGTAATGGCAGACGAACCGACCACTGTCAATGTATGGGCTCCGGAGATTTTTTATGATGACGAGAGCGAACAGTTTATGGTAGTATGGGCTTCATGTGTACCAGGTCGTTTTGAAAAGGGAATCGAAGAAGAAGAGAATAATCATCGTTTATACTACATCACTACAAAGGATTTTAAGACAGTATCCAAGGCGAAAGTATTATATGATCCCGGTTTCAGCTCGATTGACGCTGTCATTGTGAAGCGGGCAAAAAATGATTATGTAATGGTGCTCAAAGATAATACACGTCCCGAACGTAATCTGAAAATTGCTTTTTCTGACTCTCTGACAGGACCTTATTCGCCGTCATCACAACCATTTACCGAATCGTTTGTAGAGGGACCGACTGTCGAGAAATTAGGTGATGATTATCTGATCTATTTTGATGTTTATAAAAAGAAAATATACGGTGCCATGCGTACCCGTGATTTTAAGAACTTCACGGATATCACAGAAAGTGTGAGTGTGCCTGTCGGGCATAAACACGGAACCATCTTTAGAGCTTCAGAATCAGATGTTAAAACATTGCTGGAAGAAAGCAAGAAGAAATAAACTTAAACTAGATAAGTTGAATCCGGAATAAACTAAAACCTGAAATAAATCATGAACAACTCAACGAAGATTCTTCTTGTATTGGCTGCCGGATGGATGGCGACTACCATTCAGGCGCAGACTCCGCAGGACAGAATCCATTACACAGGAAAAGAATTATCGAATCCCACCTATCACGACGGACAATTGTCTCCGGTAGTGGGAGTGCATAATATTCAACTGGTGCGTGCCAACCGCGAGCATCCGGAAGCGTCGAACGGCAATGGATGGACTTACAACCATCAGCCTATGCTGGCTTACTGGAACGGTCAGTTTTATTATCAGTATCTGGCAGATCCGTCAGATGAACATGTACCACCTTCCCAAACGTTCCTCATGACCTCGAAAGACGGTTATCAATGGACAAATCCGGAAATAGTGTTTCCTCCTTACAAAGTGCCGGACGGATATACCAAAGAATCCCGTCCGGGTATGCAGGCAAAAGACTTGATTGCTATCATGCACCAGCGTGTAGGCTTTTATGTATCTAAGTCGGGCAGATTGATTACGATGGGAAATTACGGAGTAGCTTTGGATAAGAAAGATGATCCGAACGACGGAAACGGTATCGGTCGGGTAGTACGTGAGATAAAGAAGGACGGTTCGTTCGGACCGATTTATTTCATTTATTACAATCATGGATTTAACGAAAAGAATACCGATTATCCCTATTTTAAAAAGAGCAAAGACCGGGAATTCGTAAAGGCTTGCCAGGAAATACTGGATAATCCGCTTTATATGATGCAATGGGTAGAAGAAGCTGACCGTGAAGATCCGATCATTCCACTGAAAAAAGGATATAAAGCGTTCAACTGCTATACATTGCCCGATGGACGCATTGCGAGTCTTTGGAAACACGCTTTGACTTCGATCAGTGAAGATGGGGGACATACCTGGGCAGAACCTGTGCTTCGTGCAAAAGGATTTGTCAACAGTAATGCAAAAATCTGGGGACAACGTCTGAGCGATGGAACCTATGCTACGGTTTATAATCCGTCGGAATTCCGCTGGCCGTTGGCTATTTCGTTGAGTAAGGACGGATTGGAGTATACTACATTAAACTTGGTACATGGTGAAATTACTCCGATGCGCTATGGAGGAAATTACAAATCATATGGTCCTCAATATCCCCGTGGCATTCAGGAAGGAAACGGAGTGCCTGCAGATGGTGATTTATGGGTTTCATATAGCGTGAATAAAGAAGATATGTGGATTTCCCGCATTCCTGTTCCGGTACAGATTAATGCTTCTGCACACGCGGATGATGATTTTTCAAAGTCGGGATCAATAGCTGAGTTGACCAATTGGAATATTTATTCTCCGGTTTGGGCACCCGTTTCTTTAGAAGGAGAATGGTTGAAGCTACAAGATAAAGATCCCTTCGACTATGCGAAGGTAGAACGTAAGATTCCGGCTTCGAAAGAATTGAAAGTCTCATTTGATTTGTCGGCAGGACAGAATGATAAAGGTATACTTCAGATTGATTTCCTGGATGAGAACAGCATTGCCTGTTCACGATTGGAACTCACTCCGGACGGTATTTTCCGTATGAAAGGTGGTTCACGTTTTGCAAATATGATGAACTATGAAGCAGGAAAGACTTATCATGTAGAAGCTGTTCTTTCGACTGCCGATCGTAATATTCAAGTGTATGTGGATGGTAAGAGGGTAGGGCTGCGTATGTTCTATGCTCCGGTAGCAACGATTGAACGGATTGTTTTCCGTACCGGAGAAATGCGTACATTCCCGACTGTGGATACTCCTGCTGACCAAACCTATGATTTGCCCGATGCAGGCGGACAGGAACCATTGGCAGAATATCGTATAGCCAATGTGAAGACTTCGTCCACCGATAAGGACGCTTCTTCCGCTTTTTTGAAATATGCAGACTTTAGTCATTATGCAGAATCTTTCAATGGCATGGAAGATGAAAATATTGTTCAGGCTATTCCCAATGCCAAGGCTTCGGAATGGATGGAAGAAAATATCCCTTTGTTTGAATGCCCGCAGCGTAATTTTGAAGAAATGTATTATTATCGTTGGTGGTCATTGCGTAAGCATATCAAGGAGACTCCCGTCGGATATGGTATGACCGAGTTTCTGGTTCAGCGTTCTTATTCGGATAAGTATAACCTGATTGCCTGTGCTATCGGACATCATATTTATGAAAGTCGTTGGCTGCGTGATCCGAAATATCTGGATCAGATTATCCATACATGGTATCGTGGCAATGATGGAGGACCGATGAAGAAGATGGATAAGTTCAGTTCATGGAATGCAGATGCTGTACTGGCACGCTATATGGTGGATGGCGATAAAGATTTCATGCTGGATATGACGAAGGATCTGGAAACGGAATATCAGCGTTGGGAACGTACCAACCGTTTGAAGAACGGACTGTATTGGCAGGGTGATGTACAGGATGGCATGGAGGAATCCATCAGTGGCGGCCGAAATAAGAAATATGCCCGTCCGACGATTAACAGCTATATGTATGGTAATGCAAAAGCCCTTTCGATAATGGGAATCCTTTCCGGTGATGAAGGAATGGCTATGAGGTATGGTATGAGAGCGGATACATTAAAGAGTCTCGTAGAAAACGATTTATGGAATACACGCCATCAGTTCTTTGAAACGATGCGTACTGACTCTTCCGCCAATGTGCGCGAGGCAATCGGATATATTCCGTGGTATTTCAATTTACCGGATACAACAAAGAAATATGAAGTTGCCTGGAAAGAAATTATGGATGAGAAAGGATTTTCTGCTCCTTATGGATTGACTACGGCAGAACGCCGTCATCCGGAATTCCGCACACGCGGAGTCGGTAAATGTGAATGGGACGGGGCTATCTGGCCGTTTGCTTCTGCACAGACGTTAACTGCAATGGCTAATTTCATGAATAATTATCCTCAGACCGTTTTGTCTGACAGCGTATATTTCCGTCAGATGGAATTGTATGTAGAGTCGCAGTATCATCGTGGACGTCCATATATTGGCGAGTATCTGGACGAAGTAACCGGATATTGGCTGAAAGGCGATCAGGAGCGTAGTCGCTATTACAATCATTCTACTTTCAATGATTTGATGATTACCGGATTGATTGGACTTCGTCCGCGTCTGGATGATACGATAGAGATTAATCCGCTGATTCCGGCAGATAAATGGGATTGGTTCTGTCTGGATAATGTTTTATATCATGGTCATAATCTGACGATTCTTTGGGATAAGAATGGCGATCGTTATCATTGTGGAAAGGGATTGCGTATCTTTGTGAATGGAAAAGAAGCAGGACATGCAGATACGTTGACAAGACTTGTTTGCGAGAATGCATTAAAGTGATATATTTATAACAGATAAGAGACAGAGCAATAATGACTTTTAAGAAATATCTTCTTCTTCTACTTTGTCTGCCATGCTTCGTACAGGCAAAGAATATAACGATCAGCCGCCTTACCTGCGAAATGCAGGAAGGGCTGGTGGTCGTTGAAAGCTGTCCCCGTTTGGGATGGGCAATGGAATCACCGGAGAATGGCACGAGACAGACTGCTTATGAAATAGAGATTAGGGAGGCTTTTACCGGACGTTCCGTCTGGAATAGTGGAAAGGTTACTTCTTCACAGAGTCAGCTGGTTCCGACTGAAGGAGCGGATATATGTCTGAATAATCCATTTAATTATAGTTGGCGTGTGCGTGTCTGGGATGAGACGGATACTCCTTCCGAATGGAGTCAGGAAGCAAAATTCCGTTTGGCATCCGATGACCTTTCTTCAGGGAAATGGATCGGCGCCATCACTCGTAAGGATTCTCACCTTCCCGAAGGGCGAAAGTTTCATGGTGGCGAATTGAAGAAACCGGAGGTGAAAGCTGCTTGGGAAGCGGTAGATACTTTGGCAAAGAAAAGTATTTGCTTGCGAAGAACGTTTCAGACAGGAGAGGCAAAAGGGAAGAATGCGAATCGGAAATCCGGAAAGAAAATCGTGGAAGCTACTGCGTATGTTTGTGGCCTGGGATTCTATGAGTTTTCTCTGAATGGCAAAAAAATAGGAGATAGTGAATTTGCTCCGCTTTGGAGCGATTATGATAAGAGTGTTTATTATAATACATACGATGTAACGGAGCAGTTACAGGATGGTGAGAATGTTGTAGGAATCTTATTGGGGAATGGATTCTACAATGTACAGGGAGGGCGCTATCGCAAATTGCAGATTAGTTTTGGTCCTCCCACACTTTTATTTGAATTAGTAATCAATTATGAGGATGGAACACGCGAGACGATCCGTTCGGATCATGAGTGGAAATATGATCTGAGTCCGATAACCTTTAATTGTATTTATGGAGGGGAAGATTATGATGCCCGTCGCGAACAGAAAGGATGGAATCAAGTTGGTTTCAATGATAGTCATTGGCGTCCGGTAGTGGTTCAGGAAGCGCCGAAAGGAGTGCTCCGTTCGCAGATGGCACCTCCGGTGAAGATTATGGAACGGTATGATATTCAGAAAGTAACCAAGTTGAATTCAGAACAGGTGATGGCTGCTTCCAAATCTACCAAACGAACAGTAGACCCTTCTGCAGTTGTGTTGGATATGGGACAGAATCTGGCCGGTTTTCCGGAGATAACCGTACGTGGTAAACGAGGACAGAAAGTCACCTTGATAGTAGCGGAAGCATTGATGGATGAAGGAGCTTGTAATCAGCGTCAGACAGGGCGTCAGCATTATTATGAATATACACTGAAAGGTGAAGGTGACGAAATCTGGCATCCTCGTTTTTCATATTATGGTTTTCGGTACATTCAGGTAGAAGGTGCTGTATTGAAAGGGCAGAAAAATCCTCAGAAACTGCCTGTCCTTAAAAACATTCAATCCTGTTTTATCTATAATTCGGCAAAGAAAGTCTCTACATTCGAATCTTCCAACCGAATATTCAATGCAGCTCATCGATTGATTGAGAAGGCGGTTCGCAGTAATATGCAATCCGTATTTACTGATTGTCCGCATCGGGAGAAACTCGGATGGCTGGAACAGGTGCACCTTAATGGACCGGGACTGCTCTATAATTATGATCTGACAGCCTATGCTCCACAGATTATGCAGAATATGGCAGACGCCCAGCATCCGAATGGGGCAATGCCCACAACGGCTCCGGAGTATGTAGTCTTTGAAGGTCCCGGAATGGATGCTTTTGCCGAATCCCCGGAGTGGGGAGGTTCACTGGTTATTTTCCCGTTTATGTACTATGAAACTTACGGGGATGATTCTTTGATTAAGAAGTATTATCAGCATATGCGTCGTTACACTGACTATCTTAAGACTCGGGCAGATAACGGTATTCTTTCTTTCGGATTGGGTGACTGGTATGATTATGGAGATTTCCGCGCCGGATTCTCCCGTAATACACCTGTTCCGTTGGTGGCTACGGCACATTATTATATGACTGTCATGTATCTGATAAAGGCTGCCCGAATGGTAGGCAATGAATTTGACGTTCGTTATTACAGTTCATTGGCATACGATATAATGGTAGCGTTTAACAAACGGTTCCTGGATAGTAATACAGCACAATATGGTACAGGGAGTCAAGCTAGTAATGCACTTCCCATCTTCCTTCAGATGATTCAAAGTACAGGAGATAAAGGAGATTACACGCCGGATGCAAGTCTGGCTGCCAAAGTGTTGACGAATCTGATTAAAGATGTGGAATCGCACGGCAATCGTTTGACCACGGGAGATGTGGGAAACCGCTATCTGATTCAGACATTGGCACGTAATGGACAGCATGAGCTTATTTATAAGATGTTCAATCATGAAGAAGCTCCCGGATATGGCTTCCAGTTGAAGTTTGGTGCAACTACATTGACGGAGCAGTGGGACCCGCGTCAGGGTTCTTCATGGAATCATTTCATGATGGGACAGATTGATGAATGGTTCTTTAATTCATTGATTGGTATTCGTCCGTCTACAACATTATCAGCTTCTGTAAATGAAAAGGATGAGCCAATGCAAGGTTATCAGAAATTTGTCATTGCTCCGAAGCCGGTAGGAGACTTGAAATACGTTAAATCAACTTATGAGACTCTTTACGGTACGATTCTGGTAGACTGGACTCGTCAGAGCGGTACTTTTACTCTGAATGTATCTGTACCGGTGAATACCACTGCTATCGTTTATCTTCCGGGTGAAAAAGAACCGAAAGAAGTACAAAGCGGGACATATAAGTTTGTTGCTGCCGAATAAGATATAAAAAAGAAGAACTATTTAATAATATAGAATATGAATTTACGAATCACTCTTTTGGCTTTTCTTTGCCTTTGCGCAACAGCGATCCTTCGTGCCGAACGCGTTGATATGTTGAAAGCGGGTGCAAAAGCAAATGGGAAAGCTCTCAATACAAAGCTGATAAATTCAACGATTGACCGTTTGAATCGTGGAGGCGGAGGTACGCTCTTTTTTCCTGCCGGAACGTATCTGACGGGAAGTATCCATCTGAAAAGTAACATTACACTGGAACTGGAAGCCGGAGCTACCCTGCTTTTTTCAGACAACTTTGATGATTATCTTCCTTTTGTAGAAGTACGTCACGAAGGAGTCATGATGAAAAGTTTCCAGCCGTTAATCTATGCGGTTGATGCGGAAAATATTACTATTAAGGGAGAAGGTACACTGGATGGTCAAGGTAAGAAGTGGTGGATGGAGTTCTTTCGTGTAATGATTGACCTAAAAGATAATGGTATGCGTGATATTAATAAATATCAGCCGATGTGGGATGCTCAGAATGATACGACTGCCATCTATGCAGAGACGAATAAAGATTATGTCAGCACTTTGCAGCGTCGTTTTTTCCGCCCTCCGTTCATTCAGCCTGTTCGTTGCAAGAAGGTGAAGATTGAAGGAGTGAAAATTGTCAATTCTCCTTTCTGGACTGTTAATCCGGAGTTTTGTGATAATGTGACCATCAAAGGGATCACAATAAATAATGTCCCTTCTCCCAACACGGATGGAATCAATCCTGAATCCTGCCGGAATGTACATATCAGTGATTGCCATATTTCTGTAGGCGATGACTGCATTACGATTAAATCCGGAAGAGACGCACAAGCCCGCCGCTTGGGAGTGCCGTGTGAGAATATTACTATTACCAATTGTACGATGCTTGCCGGTCATGGTGGTGTAGTGATCGGCAGTGAAATGAGTGGCAGTGTACGTAAGGTCACAATCTCTAACTGTGTATTTGACGGAACCGACCGTGGTATCCGCATCAAGTCAACCCGTGGAAGGGGAGGAGTCGTAGAGGATATCCGTGTCAGCAATATCGTAATGAGTAACATCAAGCAGGAGGCTGTCGTCTTGAATCTGAAATACAGCCAAATGCCTGCAGAAGCAAAGAGTGAGCGTACTCCGATATTTCGTAATGTTCATATCAGTGGTATGACTGTGACGGATGTAAAGACTCCGATTAAAATAGTAGGACTGGAAGAAGCTCCGATTTCTGACATTGTATTGCGTGACATCCATATTCAGGGAGCCAGACAGAAGTGTATCTTTGAAGATTGTGAACGTATCACTATGGATAACGTAATCATTAACGGTGAAGAAATAAAACTGAAATAAACCTCTTGGAAGGTTACATATTTATAAATATAAGAAAATGAAACGAATCCTTTTCTCATTGCTTCTCGCTGCATCTCTTTCGGCAGAAGCACAGACGCAGACATACGAGACGGAATTTGCCCGTCCCTTGAATGAAGTATTGACAGATATTCAAAATCGTTTCGGAGTCCGTCTGAAATATGATATTGATACGGTAGGAAAGATTTTACCTTATGCTGATTTCCGTATCCGCCCTTATTCTGTAGAAGAATCTTTGACGAATGTGTTGTCACCATTCGATTATAAATTTGTCAGACAGAGCGGTAATCTATATAAGTTGAAGGCTTATGAATATCCTCGTCGTACAGATGCTGACGGAGAAAAAATGCTGGCTTATCTCAATACGCTTTATGCGGATAAGCAGGCTTTTGAACTTCGTGCCGATTCACTGAGAAAAGAGGTCCGTCAACGTTTGGGGATCGATACTTTATTGGCCCAATGTGTAAACTCAACCCCCATTCTATCGAAAATACGGAAGTTTGATGGCTATACTGTGCAGAATTTTGCACTTGAAACACTTCCGGGACTGTATGTTTGCGGGTCTGTTTATACGCCTCAATCGAAAGGGAAACACGCTCTGATTATTTGTCCGAACGGACATTTTGGTGGCGGTCGTTATCGGGAAGATCAGCAGCAGCGTATGGGCACATTAGCTCGTATGGGAGCTGTTTGTGTCGATTATGATTTGTTTGGCTGGGGAGAATCAATTCTCCAGGTGGGAAGTGCGGCGCATCGCAGTAGTGCGGCACATACTATTCAGGCAATGAATGGATTGTTGATTCTCGATTATATGCTTGCTTCCCGTAAAGATATCGATACCAAGCGTATTGGTGCCAACGGTGGTTCCGGTGGTGGAACGCATACTGTACTACTGACAACGTTGGATGACCGTTTTACTGCTTCTGCCCCGGTGGTTAGTCTGGCTTCTCATTTCGATGGTGGTTGTCCTTGTGAAAGCGGTATGCCTATTCAGCTATCGGCAGGAGGTACTTGTAATGCCGAACTGGCTGCAACATTCGCTCCCCGTCCGCAATTAGTGGTTTCTGATGGCGGGGACTGGACAGCAAGTGTTCCTGCACTTGAATTTCCGTATTTGCAGCGTATCTATGGATTCTATGATGCGAAAGACAACGTGACGAACGTTCATCTTCCCAAAGAAAAACATGATTTCGGTCCGAATAAAAGAAATGCAGTCTATGATTTCTTTGCCGAAGTCTTCGATTTAGATAAAAAGATGTTGGATGAGAGTAAAGTAACTATCGAACCGGAGTCTGCCATGTACAGTTTTGGAGAGAAAGGGGAGTTACTACCGGAAAATGCAATTCGTTCGTTCGACAAAGTGGCTGCTTATTTTGATAAGAAGGCTTTTGCCAAATTGAAATCGGATGCTTCTCTTGAAAAGAAAGCAATGGAATGGGTAGCTTCACTCAATCTGGATGATGAAAAGAAATCAGGTTTTGCGGTGACGACTATTTATAATCATCTTCGCCAGGTTCGAGACTGGCATAATGATCATCCATATACGACAATACCTGCGGGTATCAATCCTACAACGGGCAAACCGTTAACTCAGCTCGAACGTGAGATAATAGCAGACTCAGCTATGCCCAAGGAGGTTCATGAAAGACTGATGAAAGGGTTGCGCAGAGTACTGACGGAAGAACAAGTTGAGCAGATTTTAGATAAATATACAGTTGGCAAGGTAGCATTTACCATGAAAGGGTATCAGGAGATTGTTCCTGATATGACGGAGGAAGAAACAGCCTTTATACTTGAACAGCTGAAACTGGCTCGCGAACAAGCTGTTGATTACAAAAGCATGAAACAGATATCTGCTATCTTTAAAGCTTATAAAACGAAGATCGAACTGTATTTCTATGAGCATGGCCGTAACTGGCGCCAAATGTATAAAGACTATGCAGAAAAGCGAAAGGCGGAAAAAGCAAAGGAAAGGAAATAGAGCCTCAAAGATACTTTTTATTAATGCATACTATAAGCAGCAATATCTCTGACATAGAGAGGATTGCTGCTTTTTGCTTCATTTGCTTCTAGAATAATAGAGCTGGTCGGACATCTTTTATTGCGGAAAATGTGTTATATTGTGGACAGCTAATAAAAACGTATATTATATGGATAAGCAAAAAGTAGCATTAGTCCTTTCTATGGGTGGCGCACGTGGTATTGCGCATATTGGAGTTATTGAAGAATTGTTACGTCATAATTTCGAGATAACTTCTATTGCCGGAAGCTCGATGGGAGCGATGGTAGGCGCAATGTATGCTTCGGGAAAGCTGGAGGAATGTAAAGAATGGCTCTATAGCTGGGATAAACGTAAGATGTGGGAACTGGCGGATCTGACATTAAGTCGGGACGGCTTGGTGAAGGGGGATCGTTTTATCAAAGAACTGAAGCAGATTATTCCCGTTATGAATATTGAAGAATTGCCTATACCGTACGTAGCAATGGCTACTGATATTGTTTGCGATCAGGAAGTGAGGTTCGATAGTGGTAATTTGTATGATGCTATCCGTGCTACTATTTCTATACCGATGCTCTTCCGGCCTTTACGGAAAGATGGTATGGTTCTGATTGACGGAGGAATACTGAATCCCCTTCCGCTGAATCAGGTGCATCGTACGGAAGGAGATATTCTGATAGCAGTCGATGTCAATGCTCCGATTGATTGCGGTAAGAAAAAGAAAATGAGTCCTTATAACTTGTTGACAGAATCTTCAAGAATGATGATGCAGCAAATTACCCGTTATCAAATAGAACGTTGTCAGCCGGATATCTTAATTCAGATGTCCGGCAATGCTTATGATATGCTGGAGTTCCATCATGCAGCTTCTATTGTGGAGACGGGAATAGAGATTACACGGGATGCGTTGAATACAGAACTTTATTCCGTATAAATCATCTTTTTCGTCATACCTCCGTCAATGGTTATATTCTCACCATTGATAAAATCATTCTCATCCCGGCAGAGAAATAAACACATACGGGCAATATCTTCCGGTTTGCCCACTCGTCGGGAAGGGTGCTGAGAATGGTCTTCCGGTCGGAGTTGATCATAATCTTGTGTTTGTATCCATCCTGGAGCAATGGAGTTTACTGTGATATTCCATTCGGATAATGATAAAGCTAATGCATGAGTCAGAGAATAGATACCACCTTTGGAAGCTGCATAACCTTCACTTCCCGGTTCACTCATCAAATAACGTGTTGAGCAGATATTAATGATTCTTCCATAAGGATTAGAATCAGACTGTCCCTTACGATGAATGGCAAATAACCGTGAAGTAATAAATACAGGACGAAGATTGACAGAAAGAATCTTGTCGAAATCTTCGACACTTGTTTCTGTAATGGAAGAAAATTTGCTGATACCGACATTGTTGATGAGGATGTCAATGTCCTTCCATTCATCCAATATCTGTTGCATACAGCTTTCAAGTGCTTCTTTATCACTAACGTCAACAGGATGAAATATGGCTCCGGTATCTCTTGCCGTTTGTTGACCGGACACAGCATTAATGTCACAGAAGGCTACTTGATGTCCGTCTTTACAGAATGCTTCTACTATTGCTCTCCCTATGCCTTCCGCTCCGCCTGTCACGAATACTCTTTTTTTCAGGCTGTCCGGTTTTGAAACTATTTCACCTGCTACCTCCGTTTTGACTTGACTGCTGGTAGTCGTTTTCTTTTTCCCATATTTCTGTGCCTGTTTCCAAGCTGCTTTTCTGGCCTCGTATTGCTCTTGTTGTCTTTCTATATAATTATCTGCCATGATTGTTTTACTTTTAAATCTGAGGAACAAAAATAATATATTTATGTGGTCTATGCAATTTATACAGCAATTAGGAGTATTGATAAACCTGTAAACAACAAAATACCGCACTGATACGATCATTGTCAGTGCGGTATAATGATAACAGAGAATCTGTTTTTCTTTTATTCAGCTACTACTTAATCTTTGAGAGATCTATCTCCGTATACTTGATCCGTTGGCGACGCCAGGTATAGATTGCATGTAACTTTCCATCTTTTCCTTGAATAATGCTTGGATAAGAATATTGGCTGATAGGGCTGTCTTCTAATGTGAGAATAGGTTTCCAGTTGATTCCATCTTCTGATATGGCTACGCAGAGAGGAGTACGGGGACCTTTTGGTGTACCTGACAATGTGGAGAAATGATTGTAAATGAGAATGTGACGTCCGTCACTCATTGTCACGGCATCTGTTCCGGAATTGTTGTTCGGAACATTGCTTAATGTCACTTTACTCCATGTTTCACCATTGTCACTGCTCCATGATGTTGCAATCTTTGCATTGCGTGTACGGCAAAGTACCTGCAATCTTCCATCCTTATGCTTTAGGATACTGGGTTGGATGGCAAGAATCGGTTGTGCCCCTTCTCCCTGAATAGCTTCTCCCGCTTCCTGATCATCTACGTTAATACCACCTTTTTTACGGTTCTGAGTCGGGACAGACAGTTCGGCAGGTACCGACTCTGTCGTTTTCCAGGTTTTGCCTTTATCATCCGAATATTCAAAATGAATACGCCATCCCCCTTTGCCCTCTCTGCTTGACGGGCAGATGATGCGACCGTTGATGTATTCCGGTTTGTTCTTGATAGGACCGAGAAATCCTTCCGGCAAGACTTCGCGTTTGCCCCAAGTTTTCCCACCGTCTTTTGAACGAACCAGCCAGCCGGTCCAGTCGCCTACATTTAATCCTATTTTGTAGAACAGAATTAAATCTCCTCCCGGTATCTGGAAAAGTACAGGATTCCAGCAAGCTTTCCGGCGGGCAGTCAGTTTTCCTTTGGCATCCACTACAGGAGTGCAGGTCGAATCTATGCCGGCTAAAGCAGCCTGCGAATCTTTGAGTGAAAAAACTCCGTCGGCAGCCAGCTTGGGAGCCGTCCATTCTTTGGCACCTTTGGGCTTGCGGCAAACCCAGATGCAGCAATCCGGATTACGTTCTTTGGTTCCACCGAAGAAAGAAGCAACGAGGTCACCGTTTTTCAGTTCTACAATGGTCGCCCCGTGACATTCCGGGAAAGAAGCTTTCTCGTATAGAAATTCATCGCTGATGATGGCAGCATTCCGTGTCGGTATATCTACGCTGAAATGATATTTGCCGGAACCTATTTTTTCTTTTCGTCCATCCGGCAGATGTACTTCTCCTGTAGTATTGGCAGGAAGTTCGATATCCCATTCCAAATGCATAGGAGTCTTTTTCCATCGGCTGGTAATCTTTCCGTAGATACTCATATAAGAAGCATCCACATTACTCAATTCCTGAATTTCGAAAGCAGGCTGGAAAACAATATGTTTGTAACCGGATTTCCAACGGTCGGCACGGATACCTGCCAGATTGTTGAAACACCAGGGAAGTAAGTCTCCTAATAACATAACATGATTTCCGCTGTTCATTCCGGGATTTGCCGTGTCACCGTTCCAAAGTTCCCAAATAGTGGTGGCACCTTGTGCTGCCATATATCCCCATGAAGGATATGTATCATTGGTGACCAACAGATAAGCTACATCTGCATGCCCCCGACGACTCAATTCACGCATCAGCCATTGCGTACCGATTACTCCGGTACTGATATGCCCTTTGTTCGTTGTAATAATGGTGGTTACTGCATTCTTTGCTACTTCTTTGATATGCGCTTTGGGCACGAGACCGAAGGCAAGTGGCAGAATATTAGCTGTTACAGTATTATTCCCGTAGAAAACACTATCCGGATACAGAGTATGACCGGGTACAAGTGAAGTACCTTCCTTTATATGCAGGAAATGTGCATTGAATGCATCCTTCATTTTATGTTCCAGGTCTTCCCACTCTTTTGCATCCGCAGTCAATCCCTGAAGACTGGCGAAGCGATGCATCAGTTGCAACACTTTCAGGTAATAGGCGGTAGCGATCAAGGCACCATCCGTTTTGCGGGCAGGATCTTGACTGTGAATCATTTCCAACGATTCGGGTGGAACACACCAGTCTCCATATTTATCTTTGGTGATGATGTAGTCCTTTGTCATATAATACTCACGGATGTGCGATATCCATTTCTTGATAGCCGGATAATTATCTTCTATCGGACGTATGTCTCCATAATTAGTGAAGAGCATATCGCAGACTAAGGGCAGGGTAGCAGGCCATGTGACATTATCCGAATAATAGTTCCAGTAAGCCGGAGCTACATCAGGAATACAGCCGTCTTCGCGCTGTGCTTCGCGGATATCACGTGCCCATTTGTTGTACATGGCATGATTGTCGAAGAACATACTTTCTCCCCAAGAGCCCATTGCATGATCTCCCAGCCAGGGCTGACGTTCGTTACGCTGGGGACAGTCTACCGGCATACCTTTATAGTTACTCCGAATCCCCCAGAATGCATTACGTACAACTTGGTTCAATGTTTTGTCCGAACAGGAAAAAGAGCCTGTATGATCCATCTCATCTTCTACGACTTCCACTACGAAATCCTCGGTTTTGGCATCCGGATATCCGCTGATTTCCACATAACGGAAACCATGATACACAAAACGGGGAGCCCAGGTGGCACCTTGCGGTTCACGTCCGCTAACTACATATATATCCGTACAATGTGCGTCGCGCAGATTTTTCGTGAAGATTTCTCCATCTGATTCCAGACGTTCTGCAAAATGAAGACGAATGCTGTCGCCTGCCTGACCTTTGATGCGGAAACGTACCCATCCTGCCAGATTCTGACCGGTATCCATAATGTATTTGTCACCCATTTTTTGGATAGAAACAGGTTTCAGCGTTTCCGTTACTTTCATCCCCGGCATCATTTGGGCACGAAGTGTACCCGAAGGAATACTGACGCGTTCTGCCGGCATCCATTTTGTATCGTCATAATCTGTCTGCGTCCAGTTTCCCAGTTCTTTGCGGGCGTCATATTCTTCGCCGTCATATTCGTTATTGCTGCGGACAGGACCTTCGGTTGTCAGTTTCCATGAAGTATTCGTCGCGATTGTCTCCTTACTGCCATCAGCATATTCAACGATCAGATTCAGGCGCAGTTTGGGATATCCGAAGGTCGGAATCTTGTATGGCTTGTAATTCTGACGCATGGTATAAAAACGACCATTACCTAAAGTAACACCGATGGCGTTCTCTTGCTGAAGTTGGGAAGTGACATCATATGTGTTATACAAGATTGTCTTCCGGTAATCGGTAGGAGCGGGGGCCAGTACCTGATCACCTATGCGTTGTCCGTTGATGAACAGTTCATACAATCCCATTCCGGCAATGTGCACTGTGGCACGCTTTATTTCTTTCTTCAAGGCAAATTCCTTGCGAAGATAACGGGCTGCCAGGCGGCTCCATTGAGTTTCACTGTCCCCCGGAGCTGCACGGTCCAGACCGATCCACTGACCTTGCCAGTCTGCTTCATTGAATAGTCCCATGCTCCAGAAAGCCGGACTACTCCAATCACTTTCACCTTTATTGGTGTAAACCTTCACCTTCCAGAAGTAGGGAGCATTGCGTTTCAAAGTTTCTCCCTGGTAGGTTATCCATTGGGAAGCATCTGTTTCTACTTTTCCGGAATCCCACATATCTCCTTTCCCTTGTGCCAATAGCTCGGGGGAAGATGCAACAAGAATGTGATACGCGGTTTGCATCACATTCTGTTCGTCCGATTCGATACGCCAACCCAGACGGGGTTGGCGCGTATCGATACCCGACGGATTCTTTAGCTGCTCTGTCCGCAGGTTGGTTACGTCTATGGCTGCACGTATCGGACCTGCTGCAAGAAACAGAACAGATAAGAATGATAATATAAGTATCTTTTTATTCATGAGTGTCAATTTGATAGCAGTCTTTCTTCACATAATCCTTACTACTGTCTACTACAATCAAGACATGATCGTTTCCGCTGCTGTAGCCGCTGTCGTGCTGGAATTTGTGCACACCGTTGTCAAATTCACCGATATATTCCAGTTTACCATCCTTGGTTGTGTACCACCATGCGTTCTTCTTGGCACCGCTGATTTTGCTGAAATCAACTTCCATCGGGCGTCCGGTGTAGTTATATACCATCAGATAGTCATTGCCGCGTGTTGCGATGGCACGGTCATAACGTTCGCCATTCTGTCCGGCGATGACAGACTGATCCGGTACTCGTTCGAAGAATGGGAAGGTCAGCATCAGATTCTTCAGATATTTCATTTGATTGTATCCGGGATCATTCAGAGCATCATACCAAGGCTTTTTAGCACCATAAGCACCGCCTACACCCGGTTTGATAAACTGCATGATGGAGTTATGACCATACGTATGTCCGAAAGAACCGGCAAATACAGACCAGTAAGCGTACCGGCGTACATCATAATCTTTCCAAAGTAATTCGTTCTCATCATGCAGACCGTGCGGTATTTCTTCGTAGATGGGTTCACCGTCTATAACGGGCTTCATCGGTTTCATAGCCATACTGCGTTCTACAAAACGCCAGTTATCTTCTTCCGTATTTTCTTCGATGGGATAATCTCCGTCACCGAAACGTTGTCCATAACGGCGGTGTCCGCTCTGGAACATATTGAAATCCAGCCACGGTGCATTGTTGAACCAAGTAGCAGAAGTCGTTCTGCCACGCGGGTGGAATGTCATCAGATGGTTCTTGTCGATTGCTTTGATGGAGGTTGCCAATGCTTCCCATTCGGCAGTCTTCACATCACCACGGATATCCCCACCGATAAACCAGATAATGTTAGGTTCGTCTTTATAGCGTTCTGCCAGGAACTTGCCGTATGCTTTTGCCTGATCTACATTCATTTCGCCATGACTTACCGGACTTCCCCAGATGCAGACCATGCCGATATAAAGACCTTTCTTTGCTGCGGTACGGATAATGTAATCCATGTGATCCCAATAACCATATACGCCTTTCTGATTGATATTCTTGAAGTTGTAGCCGTCAGTCATGGAATACTGTCCGTAGATATTCATAGACGGGACATTATTCAATGTCTGAACCTGAATCACGTTATATCCGCGGCGTTTGCATTGTTCCAAATAATATTCGGCTTCGTCACGATTCAGACGCTCAGGCAGCAGCCAGCCGGTTTCTCCCAGCCAGAAGAAAGGAGTGCCGTTTTCGTGTTTCAGATAACGTCCTTCTTCAGAAACGACGAGTTTGCCGTTGCTCCATGGGATATACGTCTTTTGTGTTTTCTTTTGTGCTGCGGCAGAAGTTGCCAATGTCAACAGCAGCAATAAGAGAGGAAGAATCTTAAATTTTCTCATTGTACTTTATCGTTTTTGGAGTTCATATCTTTACATTTATTTGTCTGTCATTTTCTCATATTCGATGGCCGCCAGAATAAACGATCCTACTGATTTCGGGTCATTCTCTATAACCGGTTCGCTGATATAATATTCGAATGAACCGTCACGGTATCTTTTGGAGTCTCCGCCCAGTCCGGCTACCGCACAACAATTCGTAATGGTATAGCTACCGTCTTCTTCAAGACGGGTAAATGTCTTGACCATTCCATCAAAAGCTTTGCGGGTAGGTTCGATGTAATCCTTGCTGATATATCCCTTATTGACAGCTTTGGCAAGTGTATAGATAAATAAGGCGGTTGCCGAAGATTCCAGGTAATTTCCTTCACGCGCTCCCTGATCTGTTACCTGATACCAGGTGCCGGACTGAGGGTCCTGATATTTCATTAAAGTTTTTGCCAATCCCTGAAGAATCTGCATTACGCTGTCTCGTCCGGTCGTTTCCTGAGGGAGATAATCCAGTACGTCTACCAAGGCTGCTCCATACCATCCGATACTGCGGCTCCAGAAATTAGGAGAACAACCGGTTTCGGGATTTGCCCATTTCTGTTCGCGGCTTTCATCCCATCCGTGATAGTAAAGTCCTGTGGTGGGGTCGTAAGTTTTGCGTGCTATCAGAAGAATCTGTTTCACAGCTTCATCGTATAGTGCCGGTTCCTGGAAAGTACTGCCGTACTGTACCAAGTAAGGAGAAGCCATGAAGATGCCATCCAGCCACATCTGATGGGGATATCTTAGCTTATGCCAGAATCCTCCTTCACTTGTGCGGGGTTGTTCTGCCATCTGTTTACGTAGGGTATCCATAGCTATTTTATAGCGTTCATCTCCTGATTGTGCATAAAGATCAAAAAGAATCTTGCCGCCATTGACGTTATCAATGTTGAATGAAAGATATTTCATCGTTTTGATATGGCCGTCCGTATCGATCAGACTGTCTGCGTAGATTTTGGCATATTCATAGTAAGTGCTGTCTCCGGTATGTTTCCATTCTTCCAGCATAGACTTTACAACAAGTCCGTGGGTATATCCCCAACGGGGTACTTTTGCTTTTTCAATCATCCAGGGTTCGGGAAAACGTTTCATCTCAGAGCGTGCCATACGTTCGCTCCATTTTTCTGTTTCTGCTTTTTGAGGTGCTGTGCAGGCGATGAAGCAAGCAGCTCCGCAAGCAACAATCAGTTTTAACAAGTTTCTGTTCATATAGGTAGAGTTATTATTTTCCAATCAATATATATTCTTGCCCTGCTTTGGTAGGCAGGTCATACAAGTAAGTCTTTGCAATTTCCACTTTATTTAGGCTGGCTTTTTCATTCACCAATGGCTGGGGAATCGTGGGGACTGCATAGAGAGGGTTCGGGTTCTCTCCTTTGGCACGTTTCAAGCCCTTTCCGTTCAGCGGGTTGAGTGAACGCAGACGGCAGTTACCACCTTTATGAGATTTCACGACCAGGCGATTTACTTTTCCATTCTTCCAGCTTAAATCAAGTTCGAAACCTCCACGGGCAATGATACCTGTGACAGAACCGTCCTTCCAGAGAGTCGGAAGTGCCGGAAGCAGGTAAATAAAGCCATCGTAACTTTGCATCAGCATTTCGGCTATACCTGCAGCACAACCGAAGTTTCCGTCGATTTGGAAAGGTGGGTGAGCATCGAATAGGTTAGGGTAGGTGCCTCCTTTTTTCTTTTCGTTACGTACCAAAGTCAATTGGTCGGTTATCAGTTTGTAGGCATGGTCACCATCAAGGAGGCGTGCCCACAGGCAAACCTTCCATCCCATGCTCCATCCGGTGGACGGATCTCCACGATGAATCAGAGAAGTGCGTGCAGCGTCAAATAGTTCCGGAGTACGGTAAGGGGAAATCTGGTTGCTGGGGAATAATCCATATAGATGGGATACGTGGCGGTGTACATCGTTCGGATCATCCCAGTCGAACATCCATTCCTGCAATTGTCCCCAATGTCCTACCTGCATAGGAGCCATTTCCTTGAGGCGTTGTTCCAGATGAGCGGCAAATTCTTTGTCCGTATCCAAAATTCGGGAGGCTGAAATAATAGCTGTCCAAAGGTCGAATATCAACTGATTGTCCATCGTGCATCCGGCGGCTGTAGTTGCCTTGCCGTCGTTGCCGGAATGTACATTTTCGGGTGAGTTGCTCGGGCAGACTACCAGCCAGTTGTGTACAGGTTCTTTTACCATAATCTCGTCAAAGAACAGTCCGGATCCTTTCAATATCGGATAAACGGAACGCAGGAACTCTGTGTCTCCGGTGTACAGATATCGTTCCCATAGATGACGGCACAACCATGCACCGCCGCTCGGCCACATACCCGAAGGGGCTTTGTCCAGTGCTCCTGTGATACGCCATATATCCGTGTTATGATGTAATACCCATCCGTTGGCTCCATACATGATTCTTGCCGTTTCCTTTCCGCTTTCGCTCACCTCTTTTATCAGCCGGAAAAGTGGCTCGTTCAAGTCGCTTAAATTAGTCACTTCCGATGGCCAATAATTCATTTCCAGATTGATATTACAGGTATATTTGCTATCCCAGGAAGGGAAAAGTTTGTCATTCCAGATACCCTGTAAGTTAGCGGGTTGTCCACCCGGTTGTGACGAACAGATTAACAGATAACGGCCAAACTGGAAGTAAGTGGCAACCAGATGCGCGTCATGTGTGTCCTTAAAATTCTCTACACGCTTGTCGGTTGTCACATTTTTATATTGGTCTTCCCCTAAATCCAGAGATACTCTGGTCAGATATTGACGATAAAATTCGACGTGATTCTTTTTGGCTTCTGCGAATGGATGAACCAGCGCTTCCGACAAATAGCTCTTTGCACGTTCTGTCTGATTGCCTGTGATGTCCAGATAATTATTGAAGTTGGTGGCTATAGACACATAGATTGTGGCTTCGTCAGCTCCTTCTACAGAGAGGACGCCATCGGTACAAGCTATTTTTCCTCCTTGGTTGCGGGCGGTCAGCCTTCCCTGAAATTCTACTTTTCCCTTCAGTCCTTCATGCAAGGAAGACACCCCTGAAAGGGTTACGCAGTTTCCTTCTTCAGAGTTAATCATTGCATCCTGATGAGGGGAGGTGAGCTGTGCGTTGAAGGTAATTTGTCCCGGACGGTTGGCAGTCAGTCGTACCATAACTACCTGATCGGTAAATGAGGTGATCGTTTCACGTTGATATTGCACTCCGTCTACTTCATAACGGACGATGGCACGTGCCGAGTCCAGACTCAGTTCCCGATAATAATCGGAATAGCGGGTATGTCCGGGGAAGGCAATTCTCAGGTCGCCGAAACTCTGATAAGGCATTCCCGAATTTGTTTTTGCCATCACTTTCTCCGTAGCGAGCGTTTGTGCTTCCAGATATTTTCCGGCAAAAATAAGTTCACGTACCTTCGGAATATACTCCAGTGCGTTCGGGTTTGCGTTGTTGTTGGGGCGTCCTGCCCAAATGGTTTCTTCGTTTAGTTGTATTTGTTCTATTCCCGGCGTTCCATATACCATTGCCCCCAGACGCCCGTTTCCCAAGGGTAAAGCTTCGGTCCATACCTGTGCGGGACGGTCATACCATAGCTTATATTCCTGTGCAGATACTTTTTTCTCCTGCGCATGAATACATCCTGCAGAGACCATTACAAACAGATATCCGATTAATCTCTTTTTATTCATTTTCATCTAATCGCTTTTATACTTTTATAGGAGGACGATTAAAAAGGAATTTTGTACCCAATATACAGACAATAAGAAGCAGGGATAATCAAAAGTTATCGGGTATAAAAAAAATGAACTTCAATATCTGCTCAAAAAGGTCTTACTTTGCATACGTAAGAGCACTAGGAAGAAGTTATTTCCTGAGTGTGGATTTATTTCTTTAATCTAAAAAACAGATAATTGAAAATGTATAATTTAATCGTTAGACCGTTATTATTTCTCATTGATCCTGAAAAAGTACATCGAATGCTCTTGAACTGGTTAAAAATCTATCGTTATCTGCTTCCGGTTCGTGCCTGCGTAAGAGGACACTATCAAGTGGACGAACCTTTTTCATACGGAAGCCTGCGATTCAAAAACCGGATAGGCTTGTCTGCCGGATTCGATAAAAATGCGGAAACATTTGATGAGTTGGCAGATTTTGGTTTCGGATTTCTGGAAGTGGGGACTGTAACTCCTGATTATCAGCCGGGAAATCCTTCTCCCCGTATCTTCAGACTGGTAGAAGACGAATCACTGATCTCACGTACAGGGTTCAATAATTGCGGTGTCGATGTAGCTCTGGAGCATATCAGAAAATACAGAAAACATTCTTACAGGCTCGGAGTAAATATCAATAAGAATCCGCTTTCTGCCGGTGAGCAAATCATCAAAGATTTTGAGTTGGTTTTCACTCGCTTATATGAAAGTGTAGATTATTTTACGCTGAACTGGGGTAGTATAGATAAAGAATCATTTGCTAAAGTTTTAGAAAACCTCACAACATTTCGTCAGGCAGTGAACAAACGGTGCAGTATTTTCATTAAGCTCCCGGCGGATATCGATGAGAAGGCATTGGATCTGGTCATTTCCCTTGCATATAAATATTCCATAGAAGGCTTTATAGCTACGGGGCCGACGATGGACCGCTCAGAATTGCATCATACAAAAACAAAACAGTTGGAAAAGATCGGTAACGGTGGCGTCAGTGGTCGGGGTATCGGAAAGAAATCGCAGAAGGTAGTGCGTTATCTGTCCGGGCACACCGACCACCACTTTCTGATTATCGGGGCAGGAGGAATAATGACAGCAGAGGATGCAGCTGATATGATTTCCCAAGGGGCCGATATGATACAGATTTATTCGGCATTTATCTATTCTGGTCCGTCTGTTGTTCATAAAATAGGGAAGAAACTTAAACATTAATCGATATGAAGAAATTAATTTGTATTAGCTTGTATGAGGACTTATCCATGACGACCTATGATTTGTCGGAAGTGGACAATGTCGAACTGATTGGAATCGTAGAAAATGCTTCCGAAGGAACTTTATTTGTTTTTACTTGTGACAGGCCCAATGGAAGCAGTGTTATTATGTGTCCCGGAGGTGGATTTCTGAAGACTAATCTGGAGAATGAAGGCATTGATTTTGCCGAATGGTTTACGAAGCTGGGAATTACATATATCGTCTTTAAATATAGAATGCCTCGTGGTAATCCTGATGTTCCCGAACAAGATATCCGGTTGGCATTGAAGGTTGTGCGAGAAAAGTTTCCAGAGTTTTGTGATAAACTGGGAGTGATGGGGGCTTCTATCGGAGGATATCTGGCAACTTTTTCAGCTACGCTTTTACCTGATGATGAGAAGCCGGATTTTCAGATATTGATGTATCCGGTAGTCAGTGTCGATGAT
This sequence comes from Bacteroides sp. MSK.20.82, assembly GCF_019052485.1. Taxonomy (NCBI): domain Bacteria; kingdom Pseudomonadati; phylum Bacteroidota; class Bacteroidia; order Bacteroidales; family Bacteroidaceae; genus Bacteroides; species Bacteroides sp. MSK.20.82. The sequence goes on along the minus strand of NZ_JAHQUN010000009.1, from coordinate 132,934 downwards.
CGTTTGACACATTTTCCTTGTCGTGAACGAATGTTTGGTCATTCCTATTCACCGGATAAAATGGAGCAGTATTCACCGATTGAGCATATTACTTGCGGTACACCTGCCGCTTTCATTGTAGCAGCTGCAGATGATGCTGTGGTAAGCCCTCTGAATGGTATTATGTATGCTGCCAGACTACAGAAAGCAGATATCCCCATTTCTCTGCACATCTATCCTGCGGGAGGACATGGATTCGGTTATAATGATAGTTTTGTGTATAAGCAAGAGTGGCTTCAGGAGCTTGGAGAATGGTTGGCAAAATTGTAATTCTTTTCTTGTAATTCGAAATATACTTCCTATATTTGTCATTAGAATATTTAATGAAAAGAAATTATGAGAAATTCAAAGGTTACATCTATGTTGGTAGTGCTGATGTTTTTGTTGGTCACAGGAATACAGGCGCAGACCGTTACTCCCAGTAAGAAATATATCACAAAAGAACTGAATAACGTAAGCAACTTCAGTTCAATCAGAGTATTAGGCAGTCCTGATGTTGAGTATCGTCAGAGTAATGGTTCTAAAACGACAGTTTCTATATACGGTTCGGATAATTTGGTAGACTTGTTGGAAGTTTCTACAGTAAATGGAGTATTGCAGGTGAATATCAAAAAAGGTGTCAAGATTCTTAGTGGAGAGCGTCGTTTGAAAGTGATAGCTTCTTCCCCTTCATTGAATCAGGTAGATATTAAAGGTTCGGCAGATGTATATCTGAAAGGTACAATCAAAGGGAATGACTTGAATTTGAATATAGCCGGTTCCGGAGATATCGAAGCGGAGAATCTGCAATATGCTAATATATTTGCTTTGGTAAAAGGAAGCGGGGACATTGATTTGAAAAATGTGAAAGCGACTACTGTGATGTCAGAAGTTAATGGTTCCGGTGATATCAATATGAAAGGTTCTGCACAGAAGGCGACACTGACAGTAAATGGTTCCGGAGATATTAGTGCTGAAAAACTGGCTGCAACTAATGTCGTTGCTACAGTTGCCGGTTCGGGTGATATAGTATGCTACGCTTCCAGACAGTTGGATGCAAGAGTTAGTGGTAGCGGTGATATTGAATATAAAGGAAGTCCTTCAGTTGTAAATAAGCAGGGGAAGAAAAATTCAATTACCGGTAAGTAAGATACGAATCTTATTTTTTATAGAAAGCGGGCAAATATGTTATTTATCACATATTTGCCCGCTTTTATTTAGACATTCATAGATCTCTTATTGAAGTATATACAATGACTATATGTTAAAAATATAGTTAGCCAAGATACAATTAACTTGCAGATCTGTTTTATTTATATGGGCTTATCTGTATTTTCTGATATTGCACATTATGAAATATTATTCAATTAAGTCAAGTAGTATATGAATTTAGATGAAGTTTTAAACTATCGTCGCTCTGTACGGGTATATGATAAAGAAAAGGAAATAGATACAGAGAAAGTAAAGCATTGCCTGGAATTGGCAACTTTGGCTCCCAATAGTTCTGATATGCAACTATGGGAGTTTTATCACATCACACAGCCTGAATTGATGGCAAAGGTATCAAGAGCTTGTCTTGATCAAAAAGCAACTTCCACGGCTTCGCAGATTGTTGTTTTCGTCACACGTCGTGACTTGTATCGGAAGCGGGCGAAATTTGTTCTTGATTTCGAGACAGGAAATATACGGCGGAATAGTCCTATAGACAGGCAGGAGAAACGTATTAAAGACAGAAAACTGTACTATGGGATATTGATGCCGTTTGTTTATGCCCGTTTCTGCGGTATCTTAGGACTTTTCAGAGTACTACTTGCTAATATTATCAGCATTTTCCGCCCTATGATGCTCGAAGTATCTGAAGGTGATGTGCGTGTGGTGGTACATAAATCCTGTGCACTTGCTGCTCAGACATTTATGATTGCTATGGCGAACGAAGGATATGATACCTGCCCCTTGGAAGGCTTGGATAGCCGACGACTCAAAAGGTTGCTTAAGTTGCCTCATGGTGCTGAAATAAATATGGTAGTTTCTTGTGGAATCCGGAATGGAAATAAAGGAATTTGGGGAGAACGGTGCAGGGTACCGTTTGAGGAAGTTTATCGTAAGATTTGATGGCACGGACGCAGTAGTAAAAACGCCTAAATATATATATGTATTCGAATTCAAACTGAATGGGACTGCCGAGCAGGCTTTGCAGCAGATTGATGAAAAAGGCTATCTGATTCCTTATCAGACAGACGGACGTGAAGTCGTGAAAGTAGGAGTGGAGTTCAGCGCGGAGAAAAGGAATATTGGACGATGGTTGCTTTAACCAGATAACAATTAATATTAAAGTGAATCCTATTAGATGATCAGATGTGCGGAGATATGCTTGGCATATCTCCGTTTTAATTGACATAATCCGCCGGAGTAAAGGGATGAATGATGCTTACCGACGTGATTTAATCGTTTTTTAATAAATGAAATTTATTTTTTCCTGATTATACAAATAGTACAAAAGAATCTTCTTGTCTGGCCTTGTTTTTTATATTCCGCAACATTTCATCCTTTGTGTCATAGTATTAGTCACCTTCGAAACATTTATTGTTTGTATCCGACATGGATGGAGTTTGGCTAGTCCCCAAATATACGGATATTTGTGAAGTGAGATTTCACTATCAAAAGTATTGGTCCTTTCGGACCGGCCGCCTGTGAAGGTAGCTCTATTGTTTGTTTTGTTTGTGTTTGGTGCATCTTTTTTCAAGCGAGAAAGAAGATGCACTATTTATATCTATCTACCCTGACTAGCGGATATTGAATGAAAATTTGCCTATGAAACAGATAAAGCATACATTTGAAGAAAAAAAAGAAGATGGGCGGGAAAGCATCAATGTGGAACTTATGGCACGGCTGTCACAAATGGAGTGAAGGCTGCCGCCACTGCTATGTATATCGTACGGATGGCAAATATGGAAAAGACAGTTCGGTGGTGACAAAGACGGAAAAGTTCGGTTTGCCTTTACAGAAGAAAAAAAATGGAGAATATAAGATACCCTCGGGAAATCTGGTATATACCTGTTTTACCTCTGATTTTCTGATTGAAGATGCGGATGAATGGCGTGCCGAAGCATGGGAAATGATGCGGATACGGCAGGACCTTCATTTTATGTTTATAACTAAGCGGATAGAAAGGCTGCAACAGTGCCTGCCACCGGATTGGGGAGATGGATACAACAATGTGACGATTTGTTGTACAATGGAGAATCAGGACAGAGTCGATTATCGCTTACCTATTTATAAAGAAAGTCCTATTAAACATAAAATTATTATCTGTGAACCTCTTCTTAGTCAGATTGATTTCAGAGGAGAATTGGAAGGATGGGTAGAGCAGGTAGTGGCAGGAGGAGAGTCCGGTAAGGAAGCCCGCGTTTGCAATTATGACTGGGTGTTGGACATCCGCCGTCAATGTGTGGAAGCTCATGTCAGTTTCTGGTTCAAGCAGACAGGAAGTTATCTGTTGAAAGACGGACATGAGTATAAAGTCGCCCGACAGTTCCAGCACTCACAGGCGAGGAAAGCGGAACTGAATTATACTCCCGAAAAATAACGAAAGAACAAATAGGAATAAAGGAATGCGAAGGCTGTCGGACAGCTTTCGCATTCCTTTATTGAGTACAAAATATGGATAATCACGTCTCTCCTTAAAGAGATAGTGTGTAAATTTAAAAAATATCCATATTAAATGAAACAGATAAAGCTGTTATTTCTTTTAGCTTCCGCCTCCGTCACGGGAGCATTTGCGCAAAGCAATGGGCTGACGGATATGAGTCAGAGCCGTTATGCAAAAATGGCAAATACCGGAATAGATGCCGTACACTGGACGAATGGATTCTGGGGAGAGCGTTTTAATGTATTTAGCGGAACTTCCTTGCAGAGTATGTGGAATACATGGAACACGCCGGAAGTTTCTCATGGTTTCCGTAATTTTGAGATTGCTGCCGGTGTATGCAAGGGAGAACATTGGGGACCTCCGTTCCACGATGGAGATATGTACAAGTGGATGGAAGGAGTCGCTTCTGTGTATGCTGTCAATAAAGATCCGGAACTGGACAAGTTAATGGACAACTTTATTGCTTGTGTCGTAAAAGCCCAGCGTGCAGATGGTTATATACATACACCGGTTGTTATAGAAGAGCTGAATAAGGGAATAGACAGCCATACGCAGGCTGACTCCCAACAACAGACAGTGATTGGTACGAAAGTAGGCTCTGAGGACGAAAAAGGTGCATTTGCCAATCGGTTGAATTTTGAAACGTATAACTTGGGACACCTGATGATGGCAGGTATCGTTCACCACCGTGCTACCGGAAAAACAACTCTTTTTGATGCTGCCGTGAAAGCTACGGATTTCCTTTGTCACTTCTATGAAACAGCTTCCGCCGAGTTGGCGCGCAATGCAATTTGCCCTTCACACTATATGGGAGTGGTGGAGATGTATCGTGCTACAGGAAATCCCCGTTATCTGGAACTTTCAAAAAACCTGATTGACATTCGCGGTATGGTAGAAAGCGGCACGGATGATAATCAGGACCGTATCCCTTTCCGTGACCAATATCGTGCAATGGGACATGCCGTACGTGCCAATTACCTGTATGCAGGCGTGGCAGATGTGTATGCGGAGACGGGGGAACAACAACTGATGAAGAATCTGACTAGTATCTGGAACGATATTGTCACCCGAAAGATGTACGTGACCGGAGCTTGCGGTGCTTTGTATGACGGCACCTCACCGGATGGAACGTGCTATGAACCGGATAGCATTCAGAAAGTGCATCAGAGCTACGGTCGTCCGTATCAGTTGCCGAACAGTACGGCACATAACGAAACTTGTGCCAACATTGGTAATATGCTGTTCAACTGGCGCATGCTGGAAGTGACGGGAGATGCCAAGTATGCGGAGCTTGTGGAAACTTGCCTTTATAATAGTGTATTGAGTGGCATAAGCCTGGATGGAAAGAAGTATTTCTATACGAATCCTCTTCGTATCAGTGCCGATCTGCCTTATACACTCCGTTGGCCGAAAGAACGGACGGAATATATCAGTTGTTTCTGTTGTCCGCCCAATACATTGCGTACGCTTTGTCAGGCGCAGAATTATGCTTATACATTGAGTCCGGAAGGGATTTATTGCAACCTGTACGGTGCAAATACATTGACTACAAACTGGAAAGATAAGGGGGAACTTGCTTTGGTGCAGGAAACGGACTATCCTTGGGAAGGTAATATACGTGTAACGCTGGACAAAGTGCCCCGTAAAGCAGGTGCTTTCTCCCTCTTCTTCCGTATTCCCGAATGGTGTGGGAAAGCTGCGTTGATAGTGAACGGTCAACCGGTGTCCATGAATGCCAAGGCAAATACCTATGCGGAAGTGAACCGTACATGGAAGAAAGGAGATGTGGTAGAACTGGTCATGGATATGCCTGTTTGTCTGCTCGAAGCCCATCCGTTGGCAGAAGAAATCCGTAACCAGGTGGTAGTGAAACGTGGCCCGTTGGTTTACTGTCTGGAGAGTATGGACATTGCAAATGGAGAAAAGATCGATAACATCTTGATTCCTGCCGACATAAAGCTGACTCCGAAGAAAACGACGATTGAAGGCAGTTCGATAGTAGCCCTGGAAGGGAAAGCACGTCTGGCATCGTCTGAGTCTTGGGAAGGCGTGCTTTATCGTCCGGTTGCCCAAGCAGAGAAAACAGTGGATATTCGTCTGATTCCTTATTATGCATGGGGAAACAGAGGTAAAGGAGAGATGACAGTCTGGATGCCGCTTGCAAGATAACCCATTGTACAAAAGAAAAATGAAAAAGTTATTAGTAACAACTATATGCCTGTTGGGTGCACATCTGCTGTCAGCAGGCGAAATTTGGATTTCGCCGCAGGGGAATGATTTCAATGACGGCACACGTCCATCTCCGAAAGCGACGTTGACTTCTGCTTTGCGTCAGGCACGCGAATGGCGCCGGACAGATGATGAACGGGGGCGGGGAGGAATTACGATCTGCATGGAAGGCGGTACATATGCACTCTATGAACCGGTGTTTATTCGTCCGGAAGACAGCGGGACGGAGGATTCTCCCACGGTGATCCGTCCGGTAGCTGATGAAAAAGTGGTATTGAGTGGCGGCATCCGGATCGGTGGATGGAAGAAGCAGGGAAAACTTTGGGTAGCGGATGTGCCCATGTTCAACGGGCGGCCATTGGATTTCCGTCAGTTATGGGTGAATGGGAAGAAAGCTGTCCGTGCCCGTGATGTAGAGGATTTTGAGAAGATGAACCGCATTTGCAGTGTGGACGAAAAGAATGAGATTCTTTATGTTCCTGCGGTTGCCATACGCAGACTGGTAGACGGAAAAGGGGCTTTGAAGGCCAAATATGCAGAGATAGTATTGCATCAAATGTGGTGTGTGGCCAATCTTCGTATTCGTTCTGTCGAACTGGCTGGAGACAGTGCCGCAATACGTTTTCATCAGCCGGAGAGTCGGATTCAGTTTGAGCATCCCTGGCCGCGTCCGATGGTAACGACAGATGGGCATAATTCTGCTTTTTATCTGACGAATGCCCGTGAACTATTGGATGTAGCGGGAGAATGGTATCACGACATAGATGCCCGTAAGGTCTATTATTATCCTCGGGAAGGAGAGAAGATGCAGGATGCCGGCACGGAAGTGATAGTGCCGGCCATAGAGACATTGGTACAAGTAAAAGGGACCATCGACCGTCCTGTTTCACATATCCGTTTTGAGAAAATCACGTTCTCTCATACGACTTGGATGCGTCCGTCTGAGAAAGGCCATGTTCCTCTTCAGGCAGGAATGTATCTGACAGACGGTTATCGTATTGACCCGAAAATGGAACGGGACTATCTGAATCATCCCTTGGATAATCAAGGATGGCTGGGACGTCCTGCCGCAGCTGTAAGCGTGGCTACTGCCAATCAGATCGACTTTGAGCGCTGTCGGTTCGAGCATTTAGGCTCAACCGGGCTGGATTATGAAGAAGCCGTGCAGGGCGGTGTCGTTCGTGGCTGTCTTTTCCGTGATATTGCGGGGAACGGACTGGTGGTCGGCAGTTTCTCTCCGGCTGCCCATGAAACACATTTGCCTTACGACCCTGCCGACCTTCGGGAAGTATGCGCGCATCAACAAATCAGTAATTGCTACTTTACCGAAGTGGGTAACGAAGATTGGGGATGTCTTGCAATCCTTGCGGGCTATGTGAAAGATATTAATATAGAACACAATGAAATCTGCGAAGTTCCTTATAGCGGCATCAGCCTTGGCTGGGGCTGGACGCAGACAGTGAACTGTATGCGTAACAACAGAGTGCACGCAAATCTGATTCATCACTATGCAAAGCATATGTACGACGTAGCCGGAATTTATACACTGGGCTCGCAGCCGAAAAGTTATGTAACTGAGAATTGCGTACATAGCATTTATAAGCCAGGTTACGTACACGATCCCAATCATTGGTTTTATCTCTATACGGACGAAGGCTCTTCTTTTATCACTGTACGCGATAACTGGACGGAAGGGGAGAAGTATCTGCAAAATGCGAACGGTCCCGGAAATGTATGGGAGAACAATGGTCCGCAGGTAGATACAGTCATTCGTGAACGTGCAGGATTGGAAGCCGAATATAGGGACTTGAAGAAATAAGAAAAAATGAAAAAGAAATGCATGATACTTCTGGGTGCCTTGTCATTGGCAAGCAGCACCTTTGCCCAAACTTGGATATGGTATCCGGGGGACTATGAAATCTGGCTGGGCAACCAGATGAACAACCGACGTACGGAACGTGGTGCTTTTTTTCCTCCTTTTTGGAAAACAGACAGTCATTATGTAGTCGTAGAGTTCAGCAAAGTATTGAATCTTTCCGAACCGGAAGAAGTGTTTATTGCTGCCGAGGGAACATATAATGTGAAGCTGGACGGGAAACTTCAGTTCGGAATGCCTGAAACCTTGCTGCTTCCGGCAGGAAAACATAGCCTGAATATTAAAGTATGGAATCAGGCAACGCCTCCCACTATTTATGTGAAAGGAAAGACGGTAAACTCTGATTCGTCCTGGCGGGTAACTTATGAAGATAAGGAATGGATCGATGAAAGCGGTAAGGCTAGTGACACATCTGCCACCATCTATATGGATGCCGGATGCTGGAACTTTGACGATGCCACTCAGCGTCCTTCCCAATTCAGCCTGATGCGTGAACCTCAGCAACCTGTCGCTAAAACAGAACAGCCGGAAGGAGGCATACTTTATGATTTTGGAAAAGAAACTTTCGGATTTATCACATTAAAGAATCTTTCGGGCAAAGGAAAGATTGACCTCTATTATGGTGAAAGTCCGGAAGAGGCGAAAGACAAAGCATATTGCGAAACATTAGATAAACTCCTGCTGGAGCCTGGACAGATCACTGACCTCGCTATTCGCAGCACATCTCCTTTGCATCATTCTGATAATGAATATACACTGGAGAACAGCAAAGCATTCCGCTATGTATACATCACTCACGAACCGGAAGTACAAATTGGTGAAGTATCTATGCAATATGAATATCTTCCCGAAGAATATCGTGGTAACTTCCGTTGTAACGACGAGGAACTGAACCGTATCTGGGAGGTGGGAGCATACACGATGCATCTTACTACACGCGAGTTTTTTATAGACGGTATCAAGCGCGACCGTTGGGTATGGAGTGGCGATGCCATCCAAAGTTATCTGATGAATTATTATCTGTTCTTTGACAGTGAGTCCGTGAAGCGTACCATCTGGCTACTTCGTGGAAAAGATCCGGTGACCAGCCATAGCAACACCATTATGGATTACACTTTCTACTGGTTCTTAAGTGTATATGACTATTATATGTATAGCGGTGACCGGCATTTCGTCAACCAGCTATATCCACGTATGCAAACAATGATGGATTATGTATTGGGACGTACGAATAAGAATGGTATGGTGGTAGGAATGTCCGGCGACTGGGTATTTGTGGACTGGGCAGATGGCTATTTAGACAAAAAGGGAGAACTTTCTTTCGAACAGGTTTTGTTTTGCCGGAGTCTGGAGACGATGGCACTTTGTGCAGATTTAGTCGGAGATAAGGACGGACAACAAAAATATGAGAAGTTAGCTTCTGCGTTAAAAGCAAAATTAGAGCCGACTTTCTGGAATAATCAGAAACAGGCATTTGTGCACAATTGTGTGGATGGACGTCAGAGTGATGCCGTAACCCGATACGCTAATATGTTCTCTGTTTTCTTTGATTATCTGAATGCGGATAAGCAGCAGGCCATTAAACAGTCCGTTCTCCTGAATGATGAGATTCTGAAAATAACAACGCCTTATATGCGTTTTTACGAACTGGAAGCCTTTTGTGCTCTTGGTGAGCAGGAGACTGTAATGAAAGAAATGAAAGCTTACTGGGGTGGAATGTTGAAAGCAGGAGCAACCTCTTTTTGGGAGAAATATAATCCGGAGGAAAGCGGAACACAGCATCTTGCCATGTATGGCCGCCCATACGGAAAGAGCTTGTGCCACGCTTGGGGAGCAAGTCCTATTTATCTGCTGGGTAAATACTATTTGGGAGTCAAACCAACGAAAGAGGGTTATAAAGAGTTTGCTGTCAGTCCGGTATTGGGAGGTTTGAAATGGATGGAAGGTACCGTACCTACTCCGAACGGAGACATTCATGTCTACATGGATAATAAAACCATTAAAGTGAAAGCCACGGAAGGAAAAGGTTATCTGACCATCCAGAGTCGCCGTCAGCCAAAAGCCAATATGGGAACAGTGGAGAAGGTTTCGGAAGGTGTATGGCGCCTTTGGATTGATTCTCCGGAAGAAAGGATTGTTACCTATCGTTTGTAGTCAGAGATTCAGATTGAAATAAGGCCTTCGGTTGTATTGCTATAGCGGCAATAGGCCGGAGGTCTTTCTATCCGTGCATTATCGCACTCTTTTTGTGCGTATATGCACAAATAGAATATATGCTGATAAATCCAAATCGCTAGTATATAACGCTTTATATTTTGGCATAGGATTTGAAGTATTCTTCTGCAAACAACAGAATATAATGAAAACACTAAAGTATGCATGGCGTTTCCTTGTGCGCTCCAAATCATATACAGTCATTAATATTGTCGGCTTGTCATTAAGTCTGGCGTGTACAATCATACTGGTACGTTATATTCATCAGGAGACACGAGTAAATACTCATTGCATAGATGCTGAGAATGTATATATACCGCTTCGGGATATTGATGGGAATGTATTTGCAGGTAGTGTATCAGATGGATATAGTGGAGCAGATACAGTTTTCTATTCTCCGGAAGCTGTGAAGGAAAAGGCCCGTTTTGTAACTTTCAGCAATGATAATGTTGCCATAAATGGTAAGCCGTATACCGTACAATTATTAGCGGCAGATACCGCTTTCTTTCATTTCTTCACGTATCCCCTCAGTGGTACACCAATGAAAGCTCCCAATGATGTACTTGTTACCCGCCAGTTTGCCGAGCGTGTATTTGGAAAGGAAAATCCAATTGGAGAAAAACTAAGTTATTCCGGTGGTCATCTTCTCACTGTCTGTGGTGTATTGGATGAACCGACATGTAAATCTTCGTTGACATTTGACATCGTTTTAAACCTCGAACTCAAGAATGGAGAAAGAGGATGGGGAAAGATGCTGGTTGAACTTATCCGTTTTATGCCGGGAGTGGATGTAGATGCCATTAACGCTATTAGCAATATTTACCGTCAAGCTGATGGCGGTTACCGTATACGTTATGATTTTATTCCTGTCAGTGAACTTTATTGGAATAAGATATTAGCAGCAAAAGCCGATGCACCGGAAATGTGGCATTACAGCAGTCGATTTCATTTATGGGTACTGTCCTGTGTATGCCTGTTGCTCCTTTTGGCAGGTATTCTCAATTTCGTCAATATCTATTTGGTTTTTATGCTAAAGCGTTCCAAGGAGTATGGCATCAGGAAAGTATTTGGCATGAGAGGTCGTACACTTTTTTTTCAGTTATGGACAGAGAATGTCTTGATGGTACTCATCGCTTTATTTTTCGCATGGTTCTTTATAGAGATGTTTTCAGGATATGCCAATCGTTTGCTGGAAAGCAACGTTATGTATACAGCTTTCGATTGGCAGCTCTCTTTGGCAATATTTATATTGTTGCCACTGCTGACAACGATTTATCCTTATCTTAAATACAATTATTTGCCTCCGGTCGTGTCTATAAGTACGATTGGTACTTCACGTCAGTCAGTGAAAACACGCACCCTTTTCTTATTTGTGCAATATAGTATCACTCTTTTACTGATCATCTTATCGTTGTATTTTAGTAATCATCTTCATTTCCTGCTGAATACGCCTCCGGGTTTCAGAACCGAAGGAATCTTATATGCTGATCTGATGCCAAAGCTTCCTAACCAATGGTGGGAGGATAGTCAGGAAATACAAAATAAGCGGTGGCATGACAGAGAAGTTATGGAACAGAAGCTGAATGAATGCCCATATATTGAACACTGGTTTGCCGGAGATACTGGTCGCGAAGGCATTTTATCGGCTGGTAGCATGTCAAGTATGATAAATGATAAGGGAGGAAAGTTAAATATGGCAATGATGTGGGTAACAGTGGATTTCTTTAAGTTATATGGATTGCATATAGTTGATGGTTCATTGCCCGATGAAGTAAATGGGCATGCCGATTATCTGGTAGCTATGAACAAAGCGGCATTAAAAGCTTTTGGTTATACCCGTCGGGAAGATGCATTCGTCAAAGGTGAAAGTTCACTTTGGAGTTCTATATCTAATGGTAAAATAGTAGAAGGTGGATTGTCATTGATGCCTGTACAGGCTATTATTGAAGATTATTACTCTGGACATTTGACTGCTGGTAAAAAGCCGATTATATATATGATATCCAGCGCAGGAATTAATGCCCAGTGTCAAATATCCTGTGTGCCGGGAAAAGAAAAACAATTAGTTGATTATCTTAAGAAATGCAGGGAAGACATCTATAACTCTAATGAGTTCGATTATCGTTGGCTAAAAGATGATATTAGGGCACTGTATCAAGACGACCGCCGCATTGTAACTGTCTTCACCCTTTTTGCCACTATCTCTATATTTGTTTCCGCTTTGGGATTATTTGGTCTTTCGTTATTTGATATCCGCCAGCGATATCGGGAAGTAGCCATCCGGAAAGTGAATGGTGCCCGGCTCAGGAATCTTTATTCCATCCTGTTCCGCAAATATATATGGATTATAGGCGGTGCAACATTACTCACGATGCCATTATCATACTATCTGATATACATATATACATCAGATTTTGTGGTCAAAACTCCGGTAAGCATTTCTATCTTTGTGATAGCTTTGTTGGTTGTCGTAGCTATTTCCGCAGGTACATTGTTCTGGCAAGTGAATAAGGCGGCACGAATTAATCCTGCGGAGATTATAAAGACGGAATAAATCTGAATGGATGTATGAAAGAAGCATGGAGGACTTGACAAACCACTTTTAATGTTGTATCTTTGTAAGTGAAAACCGGAAGTAAATTCGATAACATTGATAATATAGACGAAAAATGAGCAATAATAAGTATAATATAATAACAGTTTGCAGGCATTCCCACTCCGGGTAATGCTTGTTGGATAGTCTGACACAAGCTAAGGGCTGCGATTCTTTATGGGAATTGCAGCCCTTTTTGTTGCTTAAAATTGATATTCCTTGCAGCAAGATCGAAATTAGAGTTTATAATAAACTTGGAGGACGTTTATAATAAACGATGAAAGAATTTATTAATAAATGACTGGAAGTTACTGTATCATTAGTCAATGTATTTCGTATAGATGTTGGTGCTGATTTTGAAAAGTTCTGTATCTTCTAAGCGAATTGATAAATTATCGCTACAATACTCCCTTTCTCTTTTTATGTCATTGCACTGAATACCTTACGATGAATGCTTTCTTAAATCTATGTGATACAACACGTGTCTATGTAACGGATACTCAGCAGGAACAAGCGGATGACCAAATTCTCTAACCCGTTCCATCCCTATTTTCTGCATCACCCTTTCCGAGCGTTGGTTGGGAAGAGAAGTAAACGAGAACAATTCTTTGATATCTAAACTCTCACGAGCATACTCCAAACAAGCGGTTGCTGCTTCCGGAGCATAACCACGTCCCCAATATTCGTGCGCCAATCGCCAGCCGATTTCTATACCCGGAGCAAAATCAACGTCAAATGTGATCTGATGCAGTCCGGTATATCCCATAAAAGCATGATCTTCTTTACGTTCTACAGCATACAAGCCAAAGCCACAGGTCTGAAACTCATTTTGGATACGGTGATAAAAAGCAAGTGATTCTTCCGGAGTCAGCGGATGGAGAAAAAATTCCATAACATGAGGATCGGCGTTCATGCGGGCAAAAGCCGGAATATCTTCTTCCTTCCAATCGCGGAGAATTAAACGGGATGTTTCTATGTAAGTCTGCATAATAATAATGATAAATGAGGTACAAAGATATACTTTTTAGTTCGAAAAGTTGAGATATTGTATTGCAGAACCGGAACTTTTTGCAATTGCCATCTGTTTTATAAATATGGCTGACATAAATAAATGAACACTTTAATACGTATCATTATGACTAAAAAAGAAAATTTCCCAATCGAGGAGGGTAGTAGAGAAGCACCTGAACAATTTTACATCAAAATTACAGCTGACGGTCCATATTTTGTGTATGGCAATCCGCCCATTGACCAAGAGATTATATTACCGAATGCAGAAGGTTCTTCTTGAGTGTATCAGAAAGGGAAACATTTTGAAACTTCAGAGAATCCGGTTCATCTGTGTAGATGTGGGCATTCCAAACATAAACCATTCTGCGACGGATCGCATAAGCACGCTGACTGGGACCCGAGAGAAACAGCTCCTCATCGTCCTTTGTTGCAAGATGCTGAGGAAATAGATGGTCCTACCATGATGCTGGCCGATAATGAGAGATATTGCGCTTTCGCACGTTTCTGCGATGCTCGTGGACGGATATGGAATCTGGTGGAGAAAGCAGAGAGCGAAGAAGAACGGGAACTGGTTCGTCGGGAAGCGGGACATTGTCCATCGGGAAGATTAGTTGTGTGGGATAAAGATACGGAGAAAGTCTTCGAACCGCCATTTAAGCCATCTATCGGAATTATAGAAGATCCCGGTATCAAAGTCAGCGGACCTATCTGGGTAAAAGGCGGCATTCGGATTGAAGGAGCAGATGGCAAAAGCTATGAAGTGAGAAACAGGGTGACATTGTGCCGTTGCGGACAGTCATCGAATAAACCTTTCTGTGACGGAACTCATGCCAGTATGCATTTTTGTGATGGCATTCCATTGGAAAAAGGAAAAGGAGAATGGTAAAAGAACGAAGCCAGTTATAGAAATATAGCTGGCTTCGTTCTTTTATGACGGTTTTAAGAAGTGGAAACATGGGCAAATTGAGTACAAACAGGGAGTTATTTCGTCTTCTTTTTATAAAAGAATGAAACTATACATTTTATAATATACATCAGAAGAATGAAAAATACCAAATTGTTCATGTTTGCGGCATGCACCCTTTTCTTAGCTGCGTGTGGTAAGCAAACCGTGAAAATAATGACTCCGCCGGATGCGTCAAACCGCGTTCTGTTCAGTGCGGAACAGTTACAGTCTACCCTGGATAAAGCCGGTTATCAGGTAATGATGCAACAAGGGGATACCACATTCTCCGATCCTGAAATAAAGACGATTCTGCTGACGGAAGTGAATGATACGACGCTTAAGAAAGAAGGCTTTCATATTACGACTGCCGGTAATCTGACAAGAGTATGCGGCAGAGACGGAAGCGGAGTGATCTACGGAAGTCGCGAACTGATAGACCGTGTGAACGACTCTGATGGCAAGCTTGACTTTCCGGAAGAGTTGAAAGATGGTCCGGAAATGGTGCTCCGCGGCGCTTGTGTCGGTCTGCAGAAGATGACTTACCTGCCGGGACACGGTGTGTATGAGTATCCGTATACTCCGGAAAGTTTCCCTTGGTTTTATGATAAGGAACAATGGATTAAATACCTCGATATGCTGGTAGCCAACCGCATGAATTCCTTGTATCTCTGGAATGGTCATCCGTTTGCATCGTTAGTCAAACTGGAAGATTATCCGTTTGCGCTGGAAGTAGACGAAGAGACGTTCAAGAAGAATGAAGAGATGTTTTCTTTCCTTACGGAAGAAGCGGACAAACGTGGTATCTTCGTGATACAGATGTTCTACAATATCATCCTTTCCAAACCATTTGCAGAGCATTATGGACTGAAAACGCAGGACCGTAACCGTCCCATTACTCCTCTGATTGCAGACTATACCCGTAAAAGTATTGCTGCATTTATAGAGAAATATCCGAATGTGGGACTGCTGGTTTGTTTGGGTGAAGCCATGTGTACGGTAGAAGATGATGTGGAATGGTTCACAAAGACCATCATTCCGGGTGTAAAAGACGGATTACAGGCATTGGGACGTACCGACGAACCGCCTCTTTTGCTGCGCGCACACGATACAGACTGCAAACTGGTAATGGATGCGGCATTGCCGATATATAAGAATCTTTATACGATGCATAAGTATAATGGCGAATCACTGACAACTTACGAGCCTCGTGGCCCCTGGTCGAAGATTCATACGGATTTGAGCTCTTTAGGATCTATTCATATCAGTAATGTACATATCCTGGCAAATCTGGAACCGTTCCGTTGGGGCTCTCCGGACTTCGTACAGAAGGCGGTACAAGCGATGCACAACGTGCACGGTGCCAATGCACTGCATCTTTATCCGCAGGCTTCGTACTGGGATTGGCCGTATACAGCCGACAAACTGCCAAATGGCGAACGGGAATTTCAACTGGACCGCGACTGGATCTGGTATCAGACCTGGGGACGTTATGCATGGAACAGCCATCGGGATCGTGCCGATGAGATCGGTTACTGGAATCATCAACTGGGACAGTTCTACGGAACATCCGACGAGAATGCAGGCAATATTCGCATTGCTTATGAAGAAAGCGGAGAAATTGCTCCGAAGTTATTACGCCGTTTTGGTATCACGGAAGGAAACCGTCAGACGTTATTGTTGGGGATGTTTATGAGCCAGCTTGTCAATCCGTACAAATATACCATCTATCCGGGATTCTATGAAAGCTGCGGACCGGAAGGCGAAAAGCTGATCGAATTTGTAGAGAAAGAATGGAAGAATCAGCCTCATGTAGGTGAGATGCCGCTGGATATTGTCGCTCAGGTGATTGAACACGGTGATAAGGCAATAGCAGCGATTGACAAGGCAGCCGGTTCCATCTCCTCCAACAAAGAAGAATTCGCACGTTTGCAGAATGATATGCATTGTTACCGTGAGTTTGCCTATGCGTTTAATCTGAAAGTGAAAGCTGCGAAACTGGTATTGGACTATCAATGGGGAAAAGACATGAAAAATTTGGAAGAAGCCATCCCTCTGATGGAACAAAGTCTGGAACATTACCGCAAACTGGTGGAACTGACAGACGAGCATTATTTATATGCCAACAGTATGCAGACTGCCCAGCGCCGTATTCCTATCGGTGGAGACGATGGCCATAATAAGACATGGAAAGAACTGCTGGTGCACTACGAAAAAGAGTTGGAGAACTTCAAGGCGAACCTTGCCATGCTGAAAGAAAAGCAAAATGGCAATGCGGTGACTGAAACGGTAGAGATCACTGCCTGGGCTCCTGCGGATGTGAACTTAATATCGAATTATCCGACAGTAAAACTGAATGAAGGTACTTCCTTGTTCACGGATCTTCCGGGCAAAATAGAAGCAATAGCTCCTGAACTGAAGGGGATGAAGGCATTCCGCTTTAATGGAAATGAACAACGTGAAAAAGGAACAAGCATTATCTTTGAGACAAATGCTCCGGTCAAACTGTTGGTAGCTTATTTTAAAGACGACCAAAAGAAGTATGCCAAAGCCCCGAAGCTGGAGATTGATGCATCTGCCAATGATTACGGTCAGGCGGAACCTGTACTGACTAATGCAATCCATATCAATGGAATGCCATTAGCAAATATACACGCATATAGCTTTCCGGCAGGAAAACATACGTTGATGTTGCCCAAAGGCTACCTTCAGGTCCTTGGATTTACGGCTGCAGATGTGAAAACTCGTAATGCCGGACTTGCCGGAGACGAAGAAACGATGGACTGGATGTTTTACTAATGAACAATTGCTGTAAAGGGCTGACTAAAAAGTCAATAAATAGATGATAGATAAAAGTATAATGAAGAAGTTATTACTGACATTTTTAAGTATAGCTGCCGCATACTGCTCACTGTATGCCCAACGTGAAGTCACGCAGGAACGGATGGAGCAGATTTATGAAGAGGTAAAGACGCCCTATAAGTACGGACTTGCTGTTGCCCCGACCGACAATTATCATAAGATCGATTGTCCTACTGTCTTTCGTCAGGGAGACAAGTGGCTGATGACTTATGTCGTTTATAATGGCAAAACCGGCACGGATGGTCGTGGATACGAAACCTGGATTGCAGAAAGTGATAATCTGCTTGATTGGCGTACCTTAGGACGTGTGCTTTCTTATCGGGACGGTAAATGGGATTGTAATCAGCGTGGAGGATTTCCCGCGCTGCCGGATATGGAGTGGGGTGGAAGCTACGAACTTCAGACCTACAAAGGCCGCCACTGGATGACTTACATCGGTGGAGAAGGTACAGGTTATGAAGCTGTAAAAGCACCACTCTTTGTCGGACTGGCATCTACCAAAGGAGATATTTCCACCGCTCATGAATGGGAGTCTCTGGACAAACCGATTCTGAGCATCCATGATAAAGATGCGCAGTGGTGGGAAAAGTTGACTCAATATAAAAGTACCGTTTACTGGGATAAAGACAAAACACTGGGTGCTCCGTTTGTGATGTTTTACAATGCGGGAGGACGTCATCCGAAAACTGATTTAAAAGGTGAACGGGTGGGAATCGCACTTTCCAAGGATATGAAAACCTGGAAACGTTATCCCGGCAATCCGGTCTTTGCACACGAAGCGGATGGAACAATCACCGGTGATGCTCATATTCAGAAGATGGGTGACGTATACGTGATGTTTTATTTCTCTGCCTTTGAGCCGTCACGCAAGTATAAAGCCTTTAATACGTTTGCTGCTAGTTATGATCTCGTCAACTGGACAGACTGGCATGGAACTGATTTGATTATTCCTTCCAAGAATTACGACGAATTATTTGCACATAAAAGCTATGTGATCAAACACGACGGAGTGGTTTATCATTTCTATTGTGCGGTGAACAATGCCGAACAGCGTGGTATCGCTGTTGCTACAAGTAAGCCGATGGGACGCTCTGCCGTTCGCTTCCCGAAGCCGGAAACGAAGAATCGCCGGATGATTACCGAACTGAATGAAGGCTGGAAAACTTGGTTAATGGAGAACGAAGAATTAGGAATGAAGAGATCTGTTGGCCAAGATGGAGTTGATGTCTCTTCTATACCTCAAAACCTTTTTAAGACTGTGAATATTCCTCACAATTGGGATGATTATTATGGATATCGTCAGTTGACTCATGGCAATCTGCACGGAACCGCGATGTATATAAAAGACTTCATTCTTGATAAGTTTCAATTCTCAACACCCGACTCTCGACTCTTGCGACGTTATTTCCTCCGTTTTGAGGGGGTAGGTACGTATGCTACTATTAAAGTGAACGGACATGATTTCGGACGCTATCCGGTAGGACGTACCACGTTGACACTGGATGTGACCGATGCATTGAAACAAGGAACGAATCGTCTGGAAGTAAAAGCAGAGCATCCGGAAATGATAGCCGATATGCCGTGGGTATGTGGTGGTTGTTCGTCGGAGTGGGGATTCAGCGAAGGATCTCAGCCGTTAGGTATATTCCGTCCGGTGGTACTGGAGGCAACAGACGAGATCCGTATTGAACCCTTCGGAGTACACATCTGGAATGACGAAAAGGCGGCTAATGTCTTTGTCGAAACAGAAGTAAAGAACTATGGCAAGACCACGGAGACAATAGAAGTAGTCAATAAGTTGAGCAATGCGGACGGTAAACAAGTGTTCCGTCTGGTAGAGAAAGTAACATTGGCACCGGGAGAGATGAAGGTGATTCGCCAACAGTCTCCTGTAGAGAATCCAGTTTTATGGGATACGGAGAATCCCTATCTTTATAAATTGGCAAGTATGATTAAGCGTGATACCAAAACAACGGACGAGATCTCTACGCCTTTCGGTATCCGTACAATCAGTTGGCCGGTAAAGAGAAATGACGAAGATGGTCGTTTCTATCTGAATGGAAAGCCTGTCTTTATCAATGGTGTATGCGAGTATGAGCATCAGTTCGGGCAAAGTCATGCCTTCAGTCGGGAGCAGGTAGCTGCGAGAGTGAAACAAATACGTGCGGCAGGCTTCAACGCTTTCCGTGATGCCCATCAGCCCCATCATCTCGATTATCAGAAATATTGGGATGAAGAAGGCGTCTTGTTCTGGACACAACTTTCTGCCCATGTATGGTATGACACACCGGAGTTTCGAGAGAACTTTAAAAAGCTGCTTCGTCAATGGGTGAAGGAACGACGTAATTCTCCGTCAGTAGTGATATGGGGATTACAGAATGAAAGTACATTGCCTCGTGAATTTGCACAGGAATGCAGTGAAATCATTCGCGAAATGGACCCGACAGCACGTACGATGCGTATCATCACCACCTGCAACGGTGGTGAAGGAACCGACTGGAATGTTATTCAGAACTGGAGCGGCACGTATGGAGGAGACGTTACGAAATACGGAAAGGAACTTTCGCAGAAGAACCAGTTGCTGAATGGAGAATACGGTGCATGGAGAAGTATTGATCTGCATACGGAACCCGGCGAATTTGAAGCAAATGGAGTATGGAGCGAAAGTCGTATGTGTCAGTTGATGGAAACAAAGATTCGTCTGGCGGAACAGGCCAAAGACAGTGTTTGCGGACAGTTCCAATGGATTTTCAGCAGCCACGACAATCCCGGACGTCGCCAGCCGGATGAAGCATTCCGGAAAATAGATAAAGTAGGTCCGTTCAACTATAAAGGACTGGTGACTCCGTGGGAAGAACCACTGGATGTATATTATATGTATCGTGCCAACTATGTGCCGGCGGCAAAGGACCCGATGGTATATCTGGTATCACATACCTGGGCGGATCGTTTCGAGAAAGGACGTCGTCGGGCTACTATCGAGGCTTACAGCAATTGTGATTCCGTATTGCTTTATAACGACATGATCAATGACAAAGTGACTTATCTGGGACGTAAAAAGAATAATGGAACAGGTACCCACTTCATGTGGGAGAATCGGGATATTCGTTATAATGTACTTCGTGCTGTAGGATATCATAAAGGGAAACCGGTCGCCGAGGACATAATTGTACTCAACGGACTGGAGCAAGCTCCCCACTTTGACGTACTATATCAGAATACGAAACCTGTATTGAAAGGGAAAGACGGATATAATTACTTGTACCGTATTAACTGTGGAGGAGACGACTATACAGATAGTTTCGGTCAGTTATGGATGCAGGATAATACCCATTATTCCCGTTCATGGGCAGCGAACTTTAAAGAATTGAATCCATACCTTGCCAGTCAGCGCACGACGAATGATCCGATTCGGGGAAGCCGTGACTGGAAGTTGTTCCAACACTTCCGTTTTGGACGTCATCAACTGGAGTACAATTTCCCGGTAACTGACGGAACATATCGGATTGAACTCTATTTCACAGAGCCTTGGCATGGGACGGGAGGCAGTGCCTCCACCGACTGCGAGGGATTGCGCATCTTCGATGTGGCAGTAAATGATTCGGTAGTATTGGATGATCTTGATATTTGGGCAGAGAGTGGCCACGACGGAGTATGTAAGAAAGTGGTGTACGCTACTGTAAAAGGTGGAATACTGAAAATTCACTTTCCGGAAGTAAAGGCAGGACAGGGGCTGATTTCAGGTATTGCCATTGCTTCTGTTGATTCGAATCTGCAACCGACTGTATTCCCCGCATCCGACTGGAGCTGGGAAAAGGCCGGCAAAGAAGTCATGGGAAAAACTCCGAAAGAGTTGCTTCCCGAAGATAAGAATGCCCGTGTCAGTGTAGCGTATGAAGCTGAAACGGCAACCCTGAAAGGCAAGTTCCGGAAGAAAGAACATCGCAAGCAAACGGGAGTATTCTTTGATAAAGGAAAAGGGAACAGCATTGAATGGAATGTCTCTACCGGACTGGCACAGGTTTATGCCCTTCGCTTTAAATATATGAATGCTACCGGAAAACCAATACCTGTTTTAATGAAGTTCATCGATTCGAAAGGAGTAGTGCTCAAAGAAGACATTCTGACTTTCCCGGAGACACCGGACAAATGGAAGATGATGAGTACCACTACCGGAACTTTTATCAATGCCGGACATTATAAAGTATTACTTTCAGCGGAAAATATGGACGGTCTGGCTTTTGATGCACTGGATATTCAATAATTCTGCCGATAAACTGAACTTTCATAATAGAAGTAAAAAAGCGGGATGCAAAGAAGCTTGTATAGCTTTCTGCGTCCCGTTTCTTATTTTGAAACCTTTTTCTTATAAATAGAATATATATGTTATTTTTTTATGATTCGATACTCGGATTTTAATTGTTTCGTGCATCGATTTTAAATAATTTCTATATTTGAAGTCAAAAACAAAATAACGATGGAAAGCGATATACCGAGGTACGATTTAACAGTTGATTATATAGTGGGAGAAGGATTTGGGGTTAACTTGCTAAATGGGTATAAAAATGTTCATTGTAAAATAGAGGCGGGATTCTTTATACTTTGTGTGAAAGGAACAATACAGGCAACAATTAATGGAGAACGATATAATATTGTCGAGAATGATTTAATTACTCTGCCACCTAATTATTTCATGGAAATTCATGAGTTCTCGTCTGATATTCATCTTTATTATGCAGGTTTTTCATCTCAGTTCATAGAAAATATAAATTTGATGAAATCCACCCAGCATCTGCTTCCGATAATAGTAGAAAATCCGGTTATCAATTTGTCTCCATTGCAAGCCTGTAGCTATAAGATGTTTTATGAGTCATTGATTCTTGCGTATGCTTCTGCCAAGACATTGGCCAATAAAGAGATCGTAAAGGCTGTACTTACTATGTTTATTCAGGGAGCAACAGAAATTTATAAGCTACAGAGCAATCGGTATTTATCTACTCAATCAAGAAAATATGAGATATATCAGGAGTTCCTGCAACTGGTCATGAAGTATTATACAGTTCATCATGGCGCTTCTTTTTATGCTGATCATTTAGGACTTAGTCTGCCTCATTTTTGTTCAACAATTAAAAAGGCAGCGGGGAATACCCCGCTGGAAGTCATTGCTTCCGTCATTCTGATGGATGCTAAGTCTCGTTTAAAGTCAAGTAATGAACCT
The DNA here is from genome assembly GCF_019052485.1 of Bacteroides sp. MSK.20.82. Classification (NCBI taxonomy): domain Bacteria; kingdom Pseudomonadati; phylum Bacteroidota; class Bacteroidia; order Bacteroidales; family Bacteroidaceae; genus Bacteroides; species Bacteroides sp. MSK.20.82. The sequence continues at coordinate 110,321 of NZ_JAHQUN010000009.1, read as the reverse complement.
GTGAAGAATATCGCTTTGTCTTTGGGATTCAATAATATCTCTTTCTTCAATAAATTCTTTAAGCAGCATACCGGTGTCACTCCGCAGGAATACAGAGGGCACTAATTTACTGCCTGTCTCTCAAATGGAAGAATAACAGTAAAACGACTGCCTCTGCCCATCTCAGACTCAACAGAAATATCTCCTTGCAAATGTTCCACAATCGTTTTGCAGATAGAAAGTCCCAGGCCGGTTCCTTGTTTAAAAGTATCTACTTTATAAAAACGGTCGAATATATCTTTTTGGCATTCTTGAGGAATCCCCGACCCAGTATCTTCCACAAAGATATTCACAAAGTCTGCATTGACTGGGTCAACTGCATAACCAAAATGAATATACCCTTTTTCGGTAAATTTACGAGCATTGTTAATAAAGTTACATACGACTTGTTTCAGACGTGTAGCATCTGTGTTAATATAGACATCTTCATTGGGAAATGATGCTCTGATCTCTATTTCGGATATAGGTTTCATAGCTTGTTCTTTCTCTATATCCATCATGAGAGATTGAAGAGAACAGTCAGTAAAAGTAAATTTAATGGTATTTGATTCAATCTTGGATAAATCAAGTACATCATCAATCAGTCTTACTAAATGTTCGCTGTTGATACTGATTAATCTCACAAAATCGGCACGTTCTTCCTCGCTTAATTCATCATAAGTGGAACCGATTACATCAGAGAAGCCGACTATTGCATTTAGTGGTGTGCGAATCTCGTGGCTCATATTTGCCAGAAAAGCCATTTTGAGACGGTCACTTTCTTCAGCTTTCTTACGTGCTTTGATTAAGGTATTCTCTATGTCTTTATATTCTTGAATACTCATGCAGATACCGACCAACCGATAGGGATGCCCTGAGATATTGGCAATATAAGTAGACTGGCCTTCAAACCATTCCCAAGTTCCGTCTCCACGATGCAAGCGGAAGGGGACAGATTTATCGAACGTTTCCATGCCGCTAAGTTGCACAATAAAGGCGTCGGCCATAGCTTGCCGGTCGTCAGGATGAATCATATTTACGTATTCTTCCATAGTCAGAGTGTTGTTTTCTCCGGCCGAAATACCTAAATGTTCGAAATAACGGTTGTCGAGGGTAAACTCACTTCGGTTTATATCATAATACCACGGATATATCCTGGTTCTTTGTAAGGCTGTGTTCAGAATATACTCCTGTGTCAGTTCTACAGTGATATTACGAAAAAAGAATAAGATCTTTTTCAGATTGCCATCTTCCTTGATCGTTGCAAAATCACCTCTGATCGGGAATTGTGTATAATCAATCTGTTCTTGCATGAATGTGTGCTCCGGAAGCGAATATGTTTGTTCACCCTGACGAATCTTCTCTAAAATGACAGAAAGAATATCTTCTTTATTATTTAATAACTTGAATAGGTCATTGGTTGAAAGAGGCATCATCTCATTGGCTGATGAATGGACATGAAGTTCGGTTTGAGCCTGGCGATTAAGCTGGATAACCTCTCCATTTATATTAAATATAATAACTCCGTCAGGCAGGATATCTAGTAACTCATCATTGTAAAGTGTTTGTTTATTCTCTTCCATTTCTTTTGTTTTTTAATGCAGAACATGAGATAAATGACATGAATGTATAACAAAGAAAAACATTTCCCGGAAGATAATGCGATATTCATATATGTTTTTACTCCTGTCTGAAGGAGTATTTTAATTCGCAAGACCTTAATCGTTAAAACGATGTTTGCATTTTAATAATTGATATTCTTATTTTAATTACAGTTTTAGTTCCGAATCTTCAATCGTATGCTCATACTGTGCGTGTGAAGCAAGACAACCCTTCATAGAGTGTTTCTCCTTTTATTATTCTTCAATATTAATGTAAAAGAAAGGGGTACAAAATGCCCCTTCGTCCGTCTTCTTGGTATGAAGAAAAAAGAACGAATGAAAATATATACATTACTGCTTGGCGCATTGGTCGCTTGCCCGATGCAGGCACAAACAATGCATGACTGGGAGAATCATCATGTTCTCCAGATTAATCGTGAACCGGCACGGGCTGCTTTTACTCCTTTCTCCGTACAGAAAGGAGACTGTTCGATGTCTTTGGACGGAACATGGAAGTTCCGATGGACTCCTGTTCCGGGCGAAAGAATCATAGATTTCTATCAGACAGACTTTAATGATAAAGACTGGAAGGACTTTCCTGTTCCTGCCAATTGGGAAGTCAACGGATATGGCACACCTATTTATGTATCTGCAGGTTATCCGTTTAAGATAGATCCTCCGCGAGTAATGGGAGAGCCGAAAGCTGACTATACAACCTATAAAGAACGAAACCCGGTCGGACAGTATCGGCGCACATTCGTTTTGCCTGTGGGATGGGAAGCGGACGGACAGACTTTTTTGCGCTTTGAAGGAGTGATGAGTGCTTTCTATGTCTGGATAAATGGCGAACGGGTAGGGTATAGCCAAGGCAGTATGGAGCCAAGTGAATTTAACATCACCGACTATCTGAAGACTGGTGAGAATCAGATAGCATTGGAAGTGTACCGTTATAGTGACGGGTCTTATCTCGAAGATCAGGACTTCTGGCGTTTTGGCGGCATTCATCGTAGTATTCATCTGATACATACACCTGATGTTCGTATGCGTGATTATACAATACGCACTCTTCTTGCATCTGCCGGCAATTATAAGGACTTTATTTTGCAGATCGATCCGCAATTTAGTGTATACAGAGGTATGACCGGAAAAGGATATACCCTGCAAGCTGTGTTGAAAGACGTAAGTGGAAAGGAGATAGTAAAGTTACAGGGAGAGGTGGAAGAAATACTGGATCTAGAGCATAAAGCAAGCCGGATGAATGAGTGGTATCCGCAGCGTGGACCACGTAAGACAGGACGTCTGTCAGCCATGATAAAATCACCGGAAAGATGGACAGCGGAGACACCCTATCTTTATAAATTACACCTGACTTTGCAGAATGCGGAAGGAAAAGTGATAGAACAGGCGGAGCAGTCGGTCGGTTTCCGTACTGTAGAAATCAATAAAGGACAATTACTGATTAACGGTAATCCGGTTCGCTTCAGAGGTGTGAATCGTCATGAACACGATCCACGGACGGCACGCGTAATGAGTGAAGAAAGAATGCTTCAGGATATACTGCTGATGAAACAGGCAAATATCAATGCCGTTCGTACCAGCCATTATCCCAATGTGAGCCGTTGGTATGAACTCTGTGATAGTTTAGGGCTTTATGTGATGGATGAAGCGGATATCGAAGAGCATGGTCTGCGCGGGACACTGGCAAGTACTCCCGATTGGTATGCTGCATTCATGGACCGTGCAGTCCGCATGGCAGAACGTGATAAGAACTATCCAAGTATCGTGATGTGGAGTATGGGGAATGAAAGCGGCTACGGACCGAACTTTGCAGCTATTTCTGCATGGTTACACGATTTTGATCCTACACGCCCCGTTCATTATGAAGGTGCGCAGGGAGTAGATGGCAATCCTGATCCGAAGACGGTCGATGTGATCAGCCGTTTCTATACCCGTGTGAAACAAGAATATCTGAATCCGGGCATTGCAGAAGGAGAAGACAAAGAACGTGCGGAAAATGCACGTTGGGAACGACTGTTGGAAATAGCGGAACGTACCAATGATGACCGTCCGGTAATGACAAGTGAATATGCCCATTCGATGGGAAATGCGTTGGGCAACTTTAAAGAATATTGGGATGAAATATATAGCAATCCCCGTATGCTGGGCGGTTTCATATGGGACTGGGTAGATCAGGGAATTTATAAAGAATTGCCTGATGGCCGCATTATGGTGGCGTATGGCGGAGACTTCGGTGATAAGCCGAATCTGAAAGCTTTCTGCTTTAATGGTCTATTGATGAGTGATCGTGAGACGACTCCGAAGTATTGGGAAGTAAAGAAAGTATATGCACCGGTTCAGTTGGCCGTCAACAATGGACAATTGATCGTTACAAACAGGAATCATCATATAGACTTATCTCAGTATCGCTGCTTATGGACATTGACAATAGATGGTAAACAGAAAGAACAGGGAGAAATCACATTACCGAAAGTCGCTCCGGGTGAGAGTGAAACAATTACTTTACCAGCTTTCCGTTCCTTATCGGACAAGAAGGCTTTAAACAGAAAAGGCAACAACAGCAACTCAACGAATACGCTTTCTGATTGTCTGCTAAAAGTAAGCATCGTATTGAAATCTGATGCTCTTTGGGCGAAAGCCGGTCATGAAGTTACTTGGGAACAATTCTGCTTACAGCAAGGAGAATTGTTGTCTGCCGATCTGATCAATAAAGGAGCGCTGCAAGTAAAAGAGGATGATAAATCTTTATCAGTTAGCGGACGCGGTTTCTCGGTTCAGTGGGAAAAGAAAGCAGTCGGAAGTATAACTTCCCTTATGTACAATGGCAAAGAAATATTGACTCAGAATCATTTTCCGGTTCAGCCTGTCACGCAAGCATTCCGTGCACCGACAGACAATGACAAGAGTTTCGGAAACTGGCTGGCAAAAGACTGGCAACTGCATGGCATGGACCATCCTCTGATTAGTCTGGAGTCTTTCGATCATGAAGTACGTGCAGATGGGGCAGTCATAGTACGTATCCGGACGACTAATTTATATAAAGAAGGTAACGTGACAACGACATCCGTCTATACCATTTCTTCCGATGGAGTCATTGATCTGAAAACAACTTTCTTACCGCAAGGAGTACTTCCGGAATTGCCTCGTTTGGGGCTTGCATTCTGTCTGGCTCCTGCCTATAATACCTTTACATGGTATGGCAGAGGACCGCAGGATAATTATCCCGATCGCAAGACATCTGCTGCAACAGGACTCTGGAAAGGAACGGTAGCAGAACAGTATATACATTATCCTCGTCCGCAGGATAGTGGAAATAAGGAAGAAGTACAATTTTTTACGCTGACAGACAAACAGAATAAAGGTATCCGTGTAGACGCGGTAGAAGATGTATTTTCTGCCTCTGCTTTGCATTATACTGCACAGGATTTATATAAAGAAACTCATGACTGCAATCTGAAGCCACGTCCCGAAATTATTCTCAGTATGGACGCGGCCGTGCTCGGATTAGGGAATAGCAGCTGCGGACCGGGCGTACTGAAGAAGTATGCTATTGAGAAAAAAGAACATACGCTGCATATACGCATCAGCAAGCAGTAAAATAAGAATTGATACAAATAAATAGTAACTAACACAATAATAAAAGTAACAATGAGAAAAGTAACCACTTTATTATCAACCTTGGCGTTGGCAACTACTCTGGCTGCTCAAACCCTTCCGCAAACGGAACGGCAATACCTTTCCGGTCACGGATGTGATGATATGGTAGAATGGGACTTCTTCTGTACTGACGGACGCAATTCCGGCAAATGGACGAAGATCGGTGTACCGTCATGCTGGGAGTTGCAGGGCTTTGGCACCTATCAGTATGGAATCACCTTTTATGGCAAAGCATTCCCCGAAGGTATAGCCGATGAAAAAGGAATGTATAAGTACGAGTTTGAGGTCCCCGAGAAGTTCCGCGGGCAGCAGGTAAATCTGGTATTCGAAGCTTCGATGACAGATACCGAAGTTAAAGTAAACGGGCGTAAAGTCGGCTCGAAACATCAGGGAGCTTTCTATCGTTTTTCATACAATGTCACAGATTTCCTTAAGTATGGAAAAAAGAACCTGCTGGAAGTAACCGTTTCAAAGGAAAGCGAAAATGCCAGTGTGAATCTTGCCGAGCGACGTGCCGATTATTGGAACTTCGGAGGTATTTTCCGTCCGGTATTTCTGGAAGTAAAACCTGCGATTAATTTACGTCATATCGCCATCGATGCGCAAATGGATGGTTCCTTCCGTGCCAATTGCTATACCAATCTGTCTAATGACGGAATGAGTATCCGGGCACAGATTTTGGACAATAAAGGCAAAAAACTAACTGAAACGACCGTCCCTGTAAAAGCGGGAGGAGACTGGACTTCTTTACAGCTCAAGGTCTCTGATCCGGCTCTGTGGACAGCCGAAACGCCGAATCTTTATAAAGCTCAGTTTTCTTTGCTGGACAAAGACGGAAAAGTGCTGCACAACGAGACAGAAACATTCGGTTTTCGTACCATCGAAGTACGCGAAAGTGACGGATTATACGTAAACGGTGTACGCATTATGGTACGTGGTGTCAATCGCCATAGCTTCCGTCCGGAAAGTGGCCGTACATTAAGTAAAGCGAAAAATATCGAAGATGTTCTTCTGATGAAAGACATGAATATGAACTCCGTCCGTCTGAGTCACTATCCGGCTGATCCGGAGTTTCTGGAAGCTTGTGATTCTTTGGGACTTTATGTGATGGATGAATTAGGAGGCTGGCATGGTAAATACGATACTCCGACCGGAGTACGCCTGATCGAAGGAATGATAGAACGTGACGTTAACCACCCGTCTATTATCTGGTGGAGTAATGGTAATGAAAAAGGATGGAATACCGAACTCGATGGAGAATTTCACAAGTACGATCCGCAGAAACGTCCGGTGATTCATCCGCAAGGCAATTTCTCTGGTTTTGAAACCATGCATTACCGTTCTTACGGAGAAAGTCAGAACTATATGCGCTTGCCGGAAATCTTTATGCCGACAGAATTTCTCCACGGTTTGTATGATGGCGGTCATGGTGCCGGATTATACGACTATTGGGAAATGATGCGTAAACACCCCCGCTGTATCGGTGGTTTCCTTTGGGTACTGGCGGACGAAGGAGTGAAGCGTGTCGATATGGACGGATTCATTGATAATCAAGGAAATTTCGGCGCTGACGGTATTGTAGGACCACATCATGAAAAGGAAGGCAGTTTCTACACAATCAAGCAGTTATGGAGTCCGGTACAAATCATGAATACTTCTGTCGACAAGCAGTTTGACGGTAAGTTCTCTGTAGAAAACCGTTATGATTTTCTGAATCTGAACACTTGCCGTTTCCTTTGGAAACAGGTGAAGTTCCCTACCGCAACAGATGCTTCTAATACAACTGCTCAAGTTCTGAAACAAGGGGAAGTACAAGGAAGTGATGTTGCAGCCCATTCGGCAGGTGTGCTGGATATTAAAACAACGATCCTTCCGGATGCCGATGCCCTTTTCCTCACAGCCATCGACCGATACGGTCATGAACTTTGGCGCTGGACTTTCCCTGTGAACAAACTGAATCAGGCTAATGAAGTGCTCTCTCCCTTATCTAATAAGGTAACCTCTACAGAAACAGAAAATGAACTTACCGTAAAAGCGAAGAACCATACTTTCATTTTCTCAAAGAAAGACGGTCAGCTGAAAGGTGTATCTGTAAACAATCGCAAGATCAGCTTTGCCAACGGACCTCGCTTCATCGGTGCCCGTCGTGCCGACCGCTCATTGGATCAGTTTTATAATCACGATGACGAAAAAGCGAAAGAAAAGGATCGTACCTACAGCGAATTCCCTGATGCTGCTGTATTCACAAAACTGGATGTAAAAGAAGACGGAGGCAATCTGATTGTTACTGCCGATTATAAACTGGGTAATCTGGATAAAGTGCAATGGACAATCAATCCAAATGGAGAAGCGGTGCTGGATTATACCTACAATTTTTCCGGCGTGGTAGATTTAATGGGAATCTGCTTCGACTATCCCGAAGATCAGGTGATCAGTAAACGCTGGCTGGGAGCGGGGCCCTATCGTGTATGGCAGAACCGTATTCATGGCACGCAATATGATGTCTGGGAAAACGACTATAACGATCCTATTCCGGGTGAAACTTTCACATATCCCGAATTCAAAGGATATTTTGGCAGTGTTTCCTGGATGAACATCCGCACGAAAGAGGGTACTATCAGCCTGACCAATGAAACTCCGGATGCTTATATCGGAGTATATCAGCCGCGTGACGGTCGTGACCGTTTACTTTATACGCTTCCTGAAAGTGGAATTTCTGTCTTGAATGTGATTCCTCCTGTACGTAATAAAGTAAATTCTACAGATCTATGTGGCCCGTCATCGCAGCCTAAATGGGTGAATGGTCCGCAGAGCGGACGAATCATTTTCCGGTTTATGGAATAAATAAATGAAATAAAAAGGTACTCACATTGCGTTGGGTACCTTTTTTTAATGTAAATATAGCAAATATAAAATGGTTTAAAAGAGTCATAAGTGAGGAATAATCATTATTTTTGTTTCGTTTTATAGATTCAGATTAACGAGTTCTTTCCTATGTACACAATACTAATTATAGAAGACGAACCCAGGGTGGCAAGTTTGCTGATGAACGGGCTGGAAGAAAATGGTTATCAGACCATGGTAGCTTATGACGGATTAATGGGGCTGCGGCTTTTTCAGGCACATACGTTCGATCTGGTTATATCTGATATTGTTCTGCCTAAGATGGACGGATTCGAGCTGACGAAAGAAATCCGTAAGTCCAATCCCCGTATTCCTATATTAATGTTGACGGCATTAGGATCAACGAACGATAAGCTGGACGGTTTCGATGCCGGTGCAGACGACTATATGGTGAAGCCCTTTGATTTCAGAGAGCTGAATGCCAGAATCAAAGTTCTATTAAAACGTGTCTCAGGAAATGTACCGGAGTTACCGCAGGAACTTGTTTATGCAGATCTGCGCATTGATCTTCAGCGGAAAGACGTAGAACGAAATAACGTTCCCATTAAACTTTCTCCGAAAGAATATAACCTGTTGCTATATATGGTCGAAAATGCCGAAAGAGTATTGAGCCGGGTAGAGATAGCGGAGAAAGTCTGGAACACACATTTTGATACGGGAACCAACTTTATTGATGTATATATCAACTACCTTCGCAAAAAGATAGACCGTAACTTTGAACCGAAACTTATTCATACCAAAGCAGGGATGGGTTTCATACTGACTGACAAATTATGAAAATCCGGACAACGCTGACTCTGCAATATGCGGGCATTACAGCTGCGGTATTCTTCGCATTTGTTGTAGCTGTCTATTACGTAAGCGAGCATTCGCGCAGCAATGCCTTCTTTCGCAACCTGCAAAGTGAAGCTATAACCAAAGCTCACTTATTTCTTAATAATCAAGTAGATGCAAAAACAATGCAGTCTATTTACCTGAACAATCAGAAGTTTATTAATGAAGTAGAGGTAGCCGTCTATACCACAGATTTTAAAATACTGTATCATGATGCCCTTCAAAACGACATAGTCAAGGAAACACCCGAGATGGTAAAACGTATTCTGAAACGAAAGAATATCAGTTTCTATGTGGACGAATATCAGGCAATAGGACTTGTGTATCCGTTTGAAGGGCAAGACTACATTGTCACTGCCGCTGCCTATGATGGCTATGGATACGCTAACCGGGATGCACTGAGAAATATGCTCATTCTGTTATTTATCGGAGGATTGACCGTGTTGGCGGTTGTCGGATATATCCTCTCCCGAAGCACCTTAAAGCCTATACGCAATATCGTGAGAGAAGCGGAGAAAATCACCGCCTCACATATCGACAAAAGACTGCCAGTGAAAAATGAACAGGATGAACTGGGAGAACTGAGTATTACATTCAATGCACTGCTGGAACGTCTGGAGAAGTCCTTCAACTCACAAAAGATGTTTGTCAGCAATGTATCTCACGAACTACGTACACCTATGGCAGCCCTCACAGCCGAACTGGATCTGGCCCTGTTGAAAGAACGAACCTCCGGACAATATCAGGCAGCTATCGGCAATGCACTACAAGATTCCCGACGGATCATAAACCTGATCGACGGATTGCTGAATCTTGCAAAAGCCGACTATCAGTCGGAACAGATTACAATGGAAGAGGTCCGGTTGGATGAACTGCTGCTGGATGCCAGAGAATTAGTCCTAAAAGCCCATCCGGATTATCATATCGAATTAGTATTTGAGCAGGAAGCCGAGGAAGATAATGTGCTGACCGTAATCGGAAACAGCTATCTGTTGACTACTGCCTTTGTGAATCTGGTAGAGAATAACTGCAAGTACTCTTCCAACCGGACTTCATCCGTCCTGATAGCTTATTGGGAACAATGGGCTATTATCCGCTTGTCTGATAATGGCGTAGGAATGTCCGATGCAGACAAAGAAAACCTGTTTAAACTGTTTTATCGGGGAGAAAACAAGAATATAGCTTCCGGAAATGGTATAGGCATGGTTTTGACACAGAAAATCATTCACCTTCACAAAGGCGAACTTACCGTATCTTCTCATAAGGACGAGGGAACTACTTTTGTGGTAAAACTCCCGCATATCTAAGAAACTCTAATAGTTTTCTAATACCACTCTAATCATTCTCTAACGGCTTCCTCCCGAAGTCCTCCTTACTTTTGCATCGAATTAATAAATGCAGTTAGTAACTTAAAAAAATTAGAGAGTATGGTATGGAAGAAAAAACTGCGTTCATCACAGTACACATTCAATTCAGAGAGAGTATTTTTGGTTGCCACGCAACCCGGTAAGTCAATTTATTCCTGTTTGCAGACTACAAAGCTTGGATTAACACTGAGAGAAGTACAGGAGCGGCAATCCATTTATGGAAGAAACGAAGTCATCCATGAACAGAAAAAGAATCCGTTTATACTGTTTGTCAGAACGTTTATCAATCCTTTCATAGGCGTTCTGACAGGACTTGCCATCATATCCTTGTTTCTGGATGTATTGATGGCTGAACCCGGAGAGCAAGAATGGGCAGGGGTAATCATTATTTCGTCCATGGTATTATTCAGTGCTATCCTTCGTTTCTGGCAGGAATGGAGAGCAAGTGAAGCTACAAATTCTTTAATGAAGATGGTAAAAAACACTTGTCTGGCAAAACGTGCCGGAGAACAGGAAGAAGAGATCGATATAACAGAACTCGTTCCGGGAGATATTGTGTACCTGGCAGCCGGTGATATGGTTCCTGCCGATATACGTATCATCGATTCAAAAGACTTGTTTATCAGTCAGGCTTCACTGACGGGTGAGTCCGAACCGATAGAAAAGTTTCCGGAAGTACGGGGACAACAGTTTCGTAAGGGAAGTGTTATAGAGTTGGATAATATCTGCTATATGGGCTCCAATGTGATTAGCGGTGCGGCAAAAGGAATTGTTTTTGAGACGGGGAATAAAACCTATCTGGGTACGATAGCCAAAAGTCTGGTCGGACATCGTGCCACTACAGCCTTTGATAAAGGTATCAGCAAGGTCAGCTTTTTATTGATTCGTTTTATGCTGGTCATGGTTCCGTTCGTGTTTTTCGTGAATGGTTTTACGAAAGGTGACTGGTTCGAAGCCTTCATTTTTGCCGTATCTGTGGCAGTCGGTCTTACTCCCGAAATGTTACCTATGATTGTGACGGCTAACCTGTCTAAAGGAGCAATCGCCATGTCCAAAAAGAAAACAATCGTAAAGAACCTCAATGCCATTCAGAATTTTGGAGCAATGGATATACTTTGTACTGATAAAACCGGCACATTGACTTGCGATAAAATTGTGTTGGAGAAGTATATCAATGCAGACGGCAGCGATGACAACAGTAAACGTATTCTTCGTCACGCGTACTTCAACAGTTATTTTCAGACCGGCTTGAGAAACCTGATGGATAAGGCAATCCTCTCTCATGTAAGAGAGTTGAATCTGGAACATTTGAAGGATGCCTATACCAAAGTCGATGAAATTCCTTTCGATTTTACACGCAGAAGGATGTCTGTCGTTATAGAAGACAGGCAAGGGAAGCGGCAAATTATTACCAAAGGAGCGGTAGAAGAGATTCTCGATGTCTGTTTGTATGCCGAGTTCGACGGAGAGATACATCCTTTGACTGACTCCTTGAAAATAAAAGCGCAAAAGATCAGTGAGGAAATGAACCGTCAAGGTATGAGAGTATTGGCGGTTTCCCAGAAAAGTTTCATCGAAAAAGACTGTAATTTTGCCATCGAAGATGAGAAGGAAATGGTGTTGATCGGATATCTTGCTTTTCTTGATCCTCCCAAACCTTCTGCCGCTGAAGCCATCGAACAATTATATATGCATGGAGTAGCAGTCAAAATATTGTCGGGAGACAATGATACCGTAGTGAAAGCTATTGCCCGTCAGGTGGGGATTGATATCGGGCACTCCCTTACCGGAATAGAAATGGAGGAAATGGATGAAACAACATTGAAAGAAACAGTAAAAGACACCACTTTATTCTCCAAACTCACTCCATTGCAGAAGACGCAAATAATCTCTCTGTTGCAGGAGCAAGGTAATACAGTTGGGTTTCTGGGAGATGGCATCAATGACGCAGGCGCCTTGCGTCAGTCAGATATTGGCATATCTGTCGATTCGGCAGTAGATATAGCAAAAGAAAGTGCGGATATCATCTTGCTGGAGAAGGATTTGATGGTATTGGAAGACGGCGTACTCGAAGGTAGAAAGACATTTGGTAATATCAATAAGTATATAAAGATGACTGCCAGTTCCAATTTTGGCAATATGTTCAGCGTGATGTTTGCAAGCGCCTTTCTGCCGTTCCTGCCCATGATGCCGATACATTTGCTGATTCAGAACCTATTATATGATATATCACAGACAACCATTCCATTCGACCGTATGGACCCGGAATTTCTGAAGAAACCGCGCAAATGGGATGCATCCGACCTGAGTCGCTTTATGATTTATATAGGGCCTATCAGTTCTATCTTTGATATTGCTACCTATCTGGTCATGTGGTATGTGTTCAGTTGTAACAGTCCCGAACATCAGACTTTGTTTCAGACCGGATGGTTTGTAGAAGGTTTGTTATCCCAAACATTGATTGTCCACATGATACGTACCCGTAAGATACCATTTATACAAAGCCGGGCCACGTGGCCTGTTATGGGGCTGACGTTCTTAATTATGGCAGTAGGCATTCTTATTCCTTTCACAGCTTTCGGACGTTCCATCGGCCTGACGGCTCTTCCTTTGGGTTATTTTCCCTGGCTGATTGGTATTTTGCTTTCCTATTGTATCCTGACGCAATTGGTAAAGAACTGGTATATCAGGAAGTTTGTACGTTGGCTATAGCATTCGGCCTGTTTATCCCACAAATTATGTATATATAATGTGAAATATCTAAAATTGAGACAGATAACCTGTCAAAAGTTCTTGCCTCTAAAAATAATTTCATACATTTAGAGGCAAGAACTCTTAAATGTTAGATTTACGAACATACTAATATTCAAACACAATGAAACACAGTTTATACTTTCTGATAATAATTACCTTGTTGTTTGCCGGATGCCGTCAAAAAGCCCAGAGTAATTTCCAGTCCGAATCTTCTGCACAAACAGAGGAAAGCAATCCCTCATTGGAAGAGTATGCTGAAGAAGCAGTCATTACAGGCAAAGTTCTAAACCGGGATTTCTATCCTCAGGAAAAGGAACTGACTCTCATTATCCCATTTTTCAGAGATATGGGAAATCAGTATCGTTCGCCCATACAAAAAGATGGTTCATTCTCTTTCCGCTTTCCGGTTTATGCCAAATTAAGGGAGGTTTCTATCCGCAACTATGCAGAACATCTTTATATCCACCCGGGAGACAGCATACATGTAGAAATAGACTTCAAAGATCTTTTTCATCCTAAAGTAACAGGTGATGCCGAAAAGCTTAATCAGGAGATATTGGCGTTCACTGAAAGTGCATATTACTATATACAGAATTACAATATGAAACCGGAATCAGACGTTAAGGATTTTGAGGCTGAATTAAAAAAGGATTATAATTTTCGTTTGGAACGTAGGAATGAGTATCTGGTGAAGTACAAGCCAATGGAAGATGTAGTACTGTTTACTGAAGAATTGCTGAAGCAGGATTATTATTATGCGCTGTTATTCAATGGTATGTCATACTTGTTTAAAACGAGAAAAGAGATGGACCGTTATCATACACTTTTACCTGAAATCAATAGACTATATACTAAAGGTATACTCTCGGCACGCTTATACGATGTTGCTGATGAAGCAGAAAGATATATTGCTTATGGGATCGCTTTCAGAGATAAAAAGAATCCTTCAATAGAAGAGATCATGGCTACAATGGGGGAGAGTGAGATGAATCAGTATTTATATACTAAGTTGATAGCCGGTTCTTTATGTACTAATGACACACTTGCTTTTCACGAAAAACGTACACAGTTTGACTCAATCGTTAAAATGTCACATCTACGTGCACAGGTGATGCAGATCTATAATCAGACCAAATCGTATCTAAAAAATCCACAGCCTGTTTCCGACAATTTATTATATGGCGAATTCCATGAGAACTCAAAGCATACAACACGTATGCCATACATGAAACCTGTCTATGATGTGCTCGAAAAGAATCGTGGAAAAGTGATTTATTTCGACTTTTGGGCCAGATGGTGTCCTCCTTGTCTGGCAGAAATGGAACCTTTAAAACAATTGCGCAGCAAATTCTCTACGGATGATTTGATTATATATTCCATTTGTGTGAGTGAACCCAAAGAACAATGGGAGGAATGCCTGAATGAGTATTCATTGAAAAACCGGGGAATTGAATGTGTTCATGTGACTGATTATTTGGGAATAAATAACTATCAGAAAATTCGTAAGCAATGGAAAATAGACAGGATGCCTTACTATGTATTAATAAATAGAAAGGGGCAGATTATTGATTTCGGAACTGCGGCACGTCCCAGTAATCCGCAGTTAGTATCCCGAATAGAAGAAGCGGTGAAATGAGACTTATTTTGTAGAAAGCAATACTGCCTAAGAAATTAAATAGTTTAATTTGAGCAAGGAGAATACAGTGAGTACAAAACAGTCCGTTTTTCGTCTTATCTATATATAAAAATATAGATTAGAATGAAAAGCCGACTGAAACAACAAATATTTGCAATCTCATTATTGGCATGCACTGTTATATCTCCTGCCAATGCTCTGCAAACACATTCACTTCGCGAACAATTCCAAAATCCGTCTGACGAAGCAAAGCCTTGGACTTTTTGGTACTGGATGTTTGGAGCCGTATCCAAAGAAGGGATTACGGCTGACTTGGAAGCAATGAAACGTGCTGGGCTGGGAGGTACTTATCTGATGCCTATCAAAGGTATCAAAGAAGGACCACAATACAATGGAAAGGCGCAACAACTAACACCCGAATGGTGGGAAATGGTTCGTTTCAGCATGGAAGAAGCCGACCGCTTGGGATTAAAGTTAGGAATGCATATTTGTGATGGTTTCGCATTGGCTGGTGGTCCGTGGATGACTCCGAAAGAATCGATGCAAAAGGTAGTCTGGAGTGATACAATCGTTGATGGTGGCAAAATCAAAGGACTACACTTACCGCAACCGGAGGCATACGAAGGTTTTTATGAAGATATTTCTTTATTTGCCCTGCCTGTAAAAGAGGAAGCGGCAGACGTTATGCCGGCCAAAATAACCTGTGCCAATATAGCCACAGGAAATCATATTGACATCAAGAAGACTGTGAACATGGATGATGCCGGAGTCATCCGTTCATCATATCCCTGCTATATTCAATATGAATACGAACAGCCTTTCACCTGCCGCAATATTGAAATCATTCTAAGTGGCAATAATTATCAGGCGCACCGCTTGAAAGTGATGGCAAGTGATGATGGGATTAACTACCGTTTGGTGAAACAGCTCGTCCCCGCACGCCAGGGATGGCAGAATACAGATGAAAATTCCACTCATGCAATTCCTGCTACAACTGCCCGCTATTTCCGCTTCTACTGGACACCCGAAGGCAGTGAACCGGGAAGTGAAGATATGGATGCCGCAAAATGGAAACCAAATCTGAAAATCAAGGAACTGCGTCTGCATCGGGAAGCCCGACTGGATCAGTGGGAAGGTAAAGCCGGACTGGTATGGCGTGTAGCTTCCTCCACGAAGAAGGAGGAAATAGGGGAGCAAGATTGCTATGCCCTTTCACAGATTATCAACCTGACAGATCCCTTTAAAAATAGTCCGAGCGACAATTTTAAAGAAAGAACACTGACAACTACTCTCCCCAAAGGAAAGTGGAAACTACTCCGCATGGGACATACCGCCACCGGACATACGAACGCAACTGCCGGAGGAGGAAAAGGACTGGAATGCGATAAGTTTAATCCAAGAGCTGTTCGCAAGCAGTTCGACAACTGGTTTGCGCAAGCATTTGTAAAGACAAATCCGGACGTTGCCCACCGTGTATTAAAATACATGCACGTGGATAGTTGGGAATGCGGAAGCCAGAACTGGAGCGATACTTTTGCCGCAGAATTCCGGAAACGCCGTGGATACGACCTGATGCCTTATTTACCATTGTTGGCAGGTATTCCGATGGAGAGTGCCGAACGAAGCGAAAAGATTCTGCGTGATGTCCGCACAACGATAGGTGAACTGGTCGTTGATGTTTTCTATCAAGTCTTGGCCGACTGTGCCAAAGAATATGATTGCCAGTTCTCAGCCGAATGCGTAGCGCCTACCATGGTAAGTGACGGATTACTGCATTATCAGAAAGTAGACCTTCCCATGGGAGAATTCTGGCTGAACAGCCCAACCCACGACAAACCGAATGATATGCTGGATGCCATCAGCGGAGCGCATATCTACGGCAAGAATATCATCCAGGCAGAAGGTTTCACGGAAGTACGCGGAACATGGAACGAACATCCGGGAATGTTGAAAGCCTTACTGGACCGCAACTATGCTTTAGGCATCAACCGCCTTTTCTTCCATGTATATGTCCATAATCCTTGGCTGGACCGCAAACCGGGAATGACTTTGGATGGTATCGGCCTTTTCCTCCAGCGTGACCAGACGTGGTGGAATAAGGGTGCAAAGGCTTTCTGTGAATACATCACCCGTTGCCAATCATTGCTGCAATACGGGCATCCGGTGGCGGATATTGCAGTTTTTACAGGAGAAGAGATGCCAAGACGTTCGATATTGCCGGAACGTTTAGTTCCTTCTTTACCGGGCATCTTCGGTGCAGAGCGGGTGGAAAGCGAACGAATCCGTTTGGCAAACGAAGGACAACCCTTACGTGTGCGTCCTGTAGGCGTAACACATTCCGCCAATATGGCTGATCCTGAAAAGTGGGTAAATCCACTTCGAGGATATGCTTATGACAGCTTTAACAAAGACGCGTTACTCCGTTTGGCTAAAGCGGAAAACGGCAGGATGACATTACCGGGTGGAGCCAGTTACAAAGTGTTAGTATTACCACTTCCACGTCCGATGAATCCGGACCCCGCAGAACTGTCTCCGGAAGTAAAACAAAAGATAAATGAACTGAAAGAAGCAGGCATACTGATTCCTTCTCTTCCATATAAAGAAGATGATTTCTCCTCATACGGTCTGGAACGTGATCTGATCGTACCGGAAAACATTGCCTGGACACATCGGCAAGGAGAACAGGGGGATATTTATTTTATCGCCAACCAACTGGAAGAAACACGTACATTTACCGCCAGTATGCGCATCGACGGCAGAAAGCCGGAATGCTGGAATCCGGTGACGGGTGAGATTAACGCTGACATTCCTTACGAACAAAAAAGCCATCGTACGGAAATCACTTTAACATTAGCTCCGAATGAGTCTGTCTTCATCGTATACCCTGCAGAAGAAGATGATAAGGAAACTTCGGAAAAAGAGCGCAAGGAAAAGAAGGATTCGGTAAAAGAACCTTCGGAGACAGGCTTGGAAGCAACAGAATATACCGTGACTTTTACAGCAAACGGTAAGACTATCCAAAGACAGGAACTCTTTGACTGGAGCAAAGAAGAAGATGAGCAAATACGCTATTACTCCGGAACAGCAGTGTATAAAACAACATTCCGCTGGAAAAGTAAAGTGAAAGAAGGCCAACAAGTATATCTGAATCTGGGAAAAGTATGTGATCTGGCTACTGTCCGTGTGAACGGCATAGATTGCGGAACGATATGGACAGCTCCTTATCGGGCTGATATTACGGCAGCCTTAAAGAAAGGTGTGAATGAACTGGAAATCGAAGTGACCAATACTTGGGCGAATGCACTCAAAGGAGCCGATGAAGGAAAAGCTCCTTTCGATGGAATATGGACGAATGCCAAATACCGGAGAGCAGAAAACACCCTGCTTCCTGCAGGATTGCTCGGACCTTTGAATTTTGAAGTAGCGAATAAAAACAAATAAGAATGAAAAGTTCAGGAATTAAAACAAGCACAGTATTAGCAAGCTTTCTGCTCGCTGCCTGCCTGTCAATGCGTGCGGAAGTGAAACTTCCCGCTATTTTCTCTGACGGCATGGTGATGCAGCAACAAACCAATGCCAACCTTTGGGGAACGGCAACTCCGAATAAGAAAGTAACAGTCACTACCGGCTGGAACGGAAAACAATATGCAGTAACAGCAGACAAGAACGGCTCATGGAAACTTTCAGTCTCCACTCCGGAAGCCGGCGGACCGTATACCATCACTTTCGACGATGGAACCCAAAAGACACTGAATAATATTCTGATAGGCGAATTATGGCTGTGCTCCGGTCAGAGCAACATGGAAATGCCGATGAAAGGATTCAAGAACCAACCTGTAGAGAATGCCAATATGGATATTCTTCGCAGCAAAAATCCTCATATCCGCCTGTTTACGGTAAAACGAACTTCTACCATTACCCCTCAGAACGACGTAGTCGGTTCATGGAAAGAAGCGGCTCCGGTCAGTGTCCGTGATTTCAGTGCGACGGCCTATTATTTCGGAAGACTGGTCAATGAAATATTAGAAGTTCCGGTAGGACTCGTAGTAGCGGCATGGGGCGGTTCTGCTTGTGAGGCATGGATGACTGCCGATTGGCTGAAAGCATTTCCAGATGCAAAGATACCTCAATCGGAAGCTGATATCAAATCGAAAAACCGTACCCCGACCGTACTCTATAATGGTATGTTGCATCCATTGATCGGTATGACCATGAAAGGAGTGATCTGGTATCAGGGAGAAGATAACTGGAATCGTGCCCATACCTATGCGGATATGTTTACCACATTGATTAACGGCTGGCGTGCCGAATGGAAACAAGGTGATTTTCCTTTCTACTATTGTCAGATAGCTCCTTATGACTATGGTATTATCACTGAAAAAGGTAAAGAGGTGATTAATTCAGCCTATTTGCGAGAAGCACAGGCAAAGGTAGAACATCGTGTGTCTAACAGCGGCATGGCTGTACTGCTGGATGCAGGAATGGAAAAGGGAATTCATCCCGCAAAGAAACAGGCTGCCGGAGAACGTCTGGCACTCCTTGCACTGACAAAGACGTACGGAGTAGAGGGGGTGAACGGAGAAAGTCCTTATTACAAAAGTATTGAAATCAAGAATGATACTGTCGTCGTCAGCTTTGAACGTGCGAATATGTGGATCAGCGGTAAAAACTGTTTCGAATCGAAAAACTTTCAGGTGGCAGGTGAAGACAAAGTATTCTACCCGGCGAAAGCATGGATCGAACGCAGCAAAATGCTAGTAAAAAGTGATAAAGTTCCGCATCCGGTAGCTGTCCGCTATGGATTTGAGAATTATGTGGAAGGAGATGTATATTGTGATGGGCTGCCGTTGGGGTCTTTCCGTTCGGACGATTGGTAATTTGAAAATATGAAGAGATTTTATCTGGCTATAGCAATGATATTCGTTGGCGTGTCGGTTCTTTGGAGCCAGCATGCCAATGTCGTTTGGGATACTCCCAGCCGGAATTCCTCCGAATCGATGCCATGCGGCGGGGGAGATATCGGCATGAACATATGGGTAGAGGAGGGGGATATACTATTTTATCTGAGCAGGAGCGGTACGTTCGATGAAAACAACTGCCAGTTGAAGCAGGGACGTTTTCGCCTCCGGTTATCTCCCAATCCTTTTGAAGACGCAAAGGATTTCCGGCAGGAATTAAAGCTGATCGACGGTTATGTTGAAATCTCTGCCGAAGGGACACAAGTACAACTCTGGGCAGATGTCTTTCATCCGGTAGTACACATCGAAGTGGTTAATGACCGGTCTTTGCAGGCGGAAATCTTTTATGAAAACTGGAGATACCAGGATCGGCTGATCAGAAAAGGAGAGGGGCAGCAATGTTCCTATAAGTGGGCTCCTCCAAAAGGAACGATGACGCATGCCGACTTCATTTCATTGGAGAATTCATCCGAAAAGGATAGTAAACGCCTTTTGTTTTATCATCGTAATGCGGAAGAGACAGTATTTGATGTAGCAGTTGCCCAGCAAGGGATGAATGAAGTGAAGTTCCAGATGATGAATCCTCTCAAAAATCTGACTTTCGGAGGGTATTTGTCAGGAGAGAATTTGGAATATACAGGTACTTCAGACAGTGTATATGCCGGAACTGATTACCGCGCCTGGGGATTTCGTTCTCTGAAAGCTTCTAAAAAGCATCATTTCTCAGTTGTGTTACACACAGAACAGACGGAAACCGTCACCCAATGGGAGCAAGGTCTGAAAACAGCCTGGCAACGAATTGCCCCACAAGGAAAGATATCGTCTAAAGTGGTATCACAGGATAAAAAACAAACCCGCCTATGGTGGAATGCTTTCTGGCAACGGAGTTTTATCGAAACGATCGGTGAAACCGAAAACAAGGAGAACAGCAAAGTAGAAAAAGAAACCGGAAATAAAGAAAAGAGCGACGCGAAAGATGCATTGAAAGAAATCACCCAAAACTACACTCTTTTCCGCTATATGCTGGGCTGCAATGCTTATGGCAGTGTCCCTACCAAATTCAACGGTGGTTTATTCACCTTCGATCCCTGCCACATAGACGAGAAGCAGGCATTCACTCCTGACTACCGAAAGTGGGGAGGAGGAACAATGACTGCACAGAATCAGCGTCTTGTCTACTGGCCGATGCTGAAAAGCGGTGACTTCGACATGATGCCTTCCCAATTCAATTTCTATAACCGGATGTTGAAGAATGCGGAACTCCGCAGCCATGTATATTGGCAACACGAGGGAGCCTGCTTCTGTGAACAGATAGAAAACTTCGGCTTACCCAATCCCGCAGAATATGGTTTCAAACGTCCGGCTTGGTTTGACAAAGGACTGGAATACAATGCGTGGCTGGAATATGAATGGGATACTATTCTTGAATTTTGCCAGATGATTCTGGAAACGAAGAATTATGCCGGTGCCGACATAACTCCGTATTTGCCTTTGATTGAAAGTTCGCTGACCTTTTTCGACGAACATTATCGGCTACTCGCTTCCCGTCGGGGACGCAAAGCACTGGATGGTGACGGACACCTGATATTGTTCCCCGGCTCTGCCTGCGAAACTTACAAGATGACCAACAACGCCAGCAGCACCATCGCCGCACTGCGAACTGTATTGGAGACTTACATCAAAGTTTGCAACAACGAAAAGTGGCAAAAGATGCTGGAAACAATTCCTCCGGTTCCATTACGTTATATCGAAGTCAAGGATTCTCTTAATCTTCAGGCTTCTACCATGACTCCGGCATGGAAACAAACGATTTCTCCCGCCAAAAGCTGGGAACGAATCAACAATATAGAGACACCACAACTCTACCCGGTTTTTCCCTGGCGCATCTACGGAGTAGGCAAGGAAAATCTGGAAATAGCTCGTGATACGTATTTCTATGATCCCGACGCACTCAAATTCCGCTCCCACACCGGATGGAAGCAAGACAACATCTGGGCAGCCTGTCTGGGGCTGACCGAAGAAGCCAAAAGCCTTTCTCTGGCAAAGCTATCAGATGGTCCCCACCGTTTTCCTGCCTTCTGGGGACCGGGATATGACTGGACACCCGACCACAACTGGGGAGGTAGCGGCATGATAGGACTTCAGGAGATGCTCTTACAAACGAATGGAACACAAATACTTCTGTTCCCCGCCTGGCCCAAAGAATGGAACGTCCATTTCAAACTCCATGCTCCGGGCAATACGACGGTAGAAGCAACTTTAAAAGACGGAAAAGTAACAAATCTTAAAGTATCACCGGAAAGCAGAAAGAAAGACATTGTTATAATGATAGAAAAATAAAAAAAAGAATACATAAATAAAAAGCACTATGAATAAAAGACCGTTTTTAATCTTATCCCTATTTCTACTGCTATTCTCCTTCGATGGGCAGGCAGCAGATACTTACCGTCCCGAAACATCGGTTGCCGGATTTATTCCGCTTCCCGATTGCGGGCGACAAGTATATAACTTCAATCCGGGATGGCGATTCTTCAAAGGCGATATCCGGGGGGCGGAAGCTGTAAATTTTGACGATCGTTCCTGGAAGGTCGTTTCTACCCCTCACACAGTGGAACTGATGCCCGCCGAAGGCAGTGGTTGCCGCAATTATCAGGGTCCTGCGTGGTATCGCAAGCATTTTGTAGTTCCCACCGCGACGAAAGGACAGCGTGTACTCCTTCATTTTGAAGCGGCAATGGGAAAGCAAGTACTTTACCTGAACGGCAAACGTGTCCAGGAACATCTTGGAGGTTATCTGCCTTTCACACTGGACTTGACGGCAAACGGCGTACAAGCCGGAGACTCCTGCCTCCTTGCCGTCTATACCGACAACAGCAACGATAAATCATACCCTCCCGGAAAGCCCCAATACACACTGGATTTTGCTTATCATGGAGGTATCTATCGTGATGTATGGATGATTGCCAAATCTCCGGTTGCCATTACCGATGCCATCGACTCCCGCACAGTTGGCGGTGGCGGCGTATTCGTTCACTTTGACAAGATCAGCGAAAAGAGCGCACAAGTATATGTAGAAACGGAGATTCAGAACGATAATACCCGTTCGGAATCCGTCACTATAGAAACGACCCTTACAGATGCCGAAGGCAACGTTATCAAACGTACGTCCGGCAAACTTTCTCTGAACTCCGGAGAAAAGAAATCAATCCGTCAGCAGATGGAAGTGAGGAATCCGAAACTCTGGTCACCGGATGCTCCTTATCTATATAGAGTACAATCCCGCATAAAGAAAGGAAACCGTTCCATTGACGGAGGAACGACCCGTATCGGTATCCGCCTGGCGGAATTTCGTGGCAAGGAGGGTTTCTGGCTGAATGGAAAACCTTTCGGACAATTAGTCGGAGCCAATCGTCATCAGGGCTTCGCATACGTAGGCAATGCTCTTCCCAATTCACAGCAATGGCGTGATGCAAAGCGTCTGCGTGATGCAGGATGTACCATCATCCGTGTAGCGCATTACCCGCAGGACCCATCCTTTATGGATGCCTGTGATGAACTCGGCTTGTTTGTCATCGTCGCTACTCCTGGCTGGCAATACTGGAACAAAGACCCGAAATTCGGAGAACTGGTTCATCAGAATACCCGTGAGATGATTCGTCGTGACCGCAATCATCCTTCCGTGCTGATGTGGGAACCCATTCTGAATGAGACTCGCTATCCGCTCGACTTTGCACTGAAGGCACTTGAAATTACGAAGGAAGAATATCCGTATCCGGGACGTCCAATAGCCGCTGCCGATGTGCATTCTGCCGGTGTAAAGGAACATTACGATGTAGTCTACGGCTGGCCGGGTGATGACGAAAAGGAGGACAAACCGGAACAATGCATCTTCACCCGTGAATTCGGAGAAAACGTAGATGACTGGTATGCCCACAACAACAATAACCGTGCAAGCCGCAGTTGGGGTGAACGTCCGCTGCTGATACAGGCACTTTCTCTGGCTAAAAGTTATGATGAGATGTACCGCACTACCGGTCAGTTTATCGGTGGCACACAGTGGCATCCGTTCGATCACCAGCGTGGTTATCACCCCGATCCATACTGGGGAGGTATTTATGACGCTTTCCGTCAGAAAAAGTATGCGTATGAAATGTTCCGCAGCCAATCTCCGGCAAGCCTCCAACATCCGTTGGCAGAATGCGGACCGATAATATTCCTTGCTCATGAAATGTCACAATTCTCCGATAAGGATGTAGTGGTATTCAGTAACTGTGACTCCATCCGCCTTTCTATCTACGATGGAACAAAAACATGGACCAAACCTGTGGTACATGCCAAAGGGCATATGCCGAACGCACCTGTCATCTTCGAAAATGTATGGGATTTCTGGGAAGCGCGCGGATACAGTTATACTCAAAAGAACTGGCAGAAAGTAAATATGGTTGCCGAAGGTATTATCGACGGGAAAGTAGTATGTACCCAAAAGAAAATGCCTTCCCGCCGGTCTACCAAACTTCGCTTGTATGCAGATACTCAAAAAGTAAACTTGGTAGCGGACGGTTCGGATTTTATAGTAGTAGTTGCCGAAGTGACGGACGATAGCGGAAACGTTCGTCGTCTGGCAAAGGAAAATATCGTATTCACGGTAGAAGGGGAAGGAGAAATCATTGGTGACGCAAGGATCGGTGCCAACCCTCGTGCCGTAGAATTCGGTTCGGCTCCTCTGCTGATCCGTTCCACACGAAAAGCCGGGAAGATTAAAGTGAAAGCTCATGTACAATTTGAAGGGACTCAGGCTCCGACTGCCGCTGAAATGGAATTTGAAAGTGTTCCTACGGAGCTTCCTTTCTGTTATGATGAGAAGTACTGTATTAGTCAGGACACACCCTCATTAACTGTAAAAGCTACTTTATCCGAGAATGCAACCGACGGCAAAGTGCAACTGACAGAAGAAGAACGACAACGGGTGTTGGATGAAGTGGAACGGCAACAAACTGAATTTGGAATAGAAAAGTGAGCTTGGTCGAAACTGAATGACAGATCAATATGCTTCATTCTTTCAGACCTGAGTTATATCGAACATAGGCTATTAGCAAAAATGAATAAGCTAATAGCTAATCTGGTTTTGCTAATAGCTAATTCAGTTTTGCTAATAGCTAATTTTTGGCTTGCTGACACCTTAATTTCGGGACTTCAAAATCCAGTAAAGTCTAAAAGTCCATATTAGGTTTTTCAAAAATGCATAAATGAAGAAAATAAGTTCTCACGGAAAGGGAATAATGGTGATATATATATACATAAACCTTAAACAGGCTCTGTTTTTATATCCTATCATGAAATATTTCCCGAACATAGTGGGAACCGGTAGCAAGAATCGTGTTTCTAAAAAAGCAAATAGGCGTTACAAAGCTTATAGATGAGTTTTTATAGGTTTATTTACCCCTTTTGTTCTTTTTGAAAAGCCTAATACTGGATTTTTAGACTTTACTGGAATTTGAGAATGAAAAATGAGGTAGTTTAGATCGAAATACAGCATTTAATGTAAGTACTTAAATATGACATTCGCTTTTATTGAATCTTTGCTTCGGATCATTGCTTTGGGGCTGTTTCCAGTTCAGCTTTAGCACTGAAATTCTCGCGAAATTTCAATGAATATCTTCGATGATAAAAAAGATAAGTTATAAAATTCAGTTTCTTTTTTAAAGATAAAATAGTATCTTTGATGCAAGATTCATTTCCACTAATATAATATACAATGAAGAAACACTTCTTTTTTATATTTATGTTTCTCTTGATGACGAGAATCTGTGCTTTTGCCTACCCTAACATGATTGTTGAACATTATACGGCCGAACGAGGCTTACCCAATAATATCGTCAATTGTACACTGAAAGGGCAGGACGGATTTGTATGGTTCGGCACCTGGTACGGACTATGCAGTTTCGACGGTACCAAATTCCGTTCCTATGATAATCATGACGGATTTTACTCCGCAGATATTCCTCCCCGTAAGATTCAGCGTATTGTAGAAGACAGGAACGGATACCTTTGGATCAAGACTATCGACCGCAAACTCTATCTGTTTGATAAGAAACATGAAAGTTTCCACGCAGTGTATGACGATGTAAAAGAGTACTCTGAAAATATTCAGATTATCAAGATACAGACGACAGATGACGGAGACGTACTGCTGCTGACCAAAGATAAAAGCCTGCTGCGTGCAAATACAGACCAGAACGGTAAAATCACCATGAAGCAGTTGCACGATTCGCGTCCCAATGTCAACGTCTACGACTTACGCCTCAAGCATAATGTGTTTTGTGAAACTGCCGAGTTTATCAATTGGATCGGTATGGACTATCAGATTCTTTCATTAAGAAAAGGAGAGGCTCTGAAAGATAAGCCTGTCGACTTTATTCAAAAGAAAGTTTCTGCCAATCCGGACCAGTTCACTTGTGCTTCCTACAGTTCCAAATTCTTATGGCTGGGAGATAAGAACGGACATATTTATAGCGTCGATCCGCAAAATGGAGTAGTCAACCGCTACGAAATACCGGAGATTGATCAACCGATTTCCAATATACTGGTCACTGAATCAGGATTAATGTATATCACCACCGTTGATGGTGCGTATGAATATAACATCGGCTACAAACAACTGACCAAACTACCGTTCTCCATCGCAGGGAAAAAAGTAGGAATGATATTCAATGACAAGTATGACAAAATTTGGTTTCAGGAAGGTAATGAGGCATTGACGTACTATGATCCTCTGAACAAAAGCAATCATCGCTTTCCTTTCCCCAAACAAAATGCCATCGGTAACTTTGAAAAGCAGGATGCCGGTGAACAGGGTATGTTTTTCCTCACCCCCGGTGGAGAAATTCTGCTCTTCGATAGGGAGAAACTGGAAATGACCCGTATCAATCAACTGAAACCTTTTTCCGACGACCTTCCCGATCAGCTCTTCTTTCATCTGTTGCTGGATAAAGACGGTATTCTTTGGCTGGCATCTACAGGCAGCGGAGTATACAAGGTTAACTTTCCCAAGAAGCAATTTCAACTGCTGACAGAAGTTTCTCCTGTCCCTGTAGACACAGAAAGAGCGACCTCTTGGAATCAGGGGATACGTGCACTGTATCAGGCTAAGAATGGAGACATCTGGGTCGGTACCCGTTGGCACGCGCTTTATCGTCTGGATAGCAACGGGCAGATAAAACAGGTTTTTACGGATCAGAATTATCTGATAGGCGCCGTATATCATATCATGGAAGATAAAGAAGGAAACTTGTGGTTTTCCACTAAGGGAAACGGACTTGTCAAAGCCGAACCGGATATGAACTCACCACATGGTCTGCGTTTTACCCGCTATAAGAATGATCCCAAGAATCCGAATTCTATCAGTAACAATGATGTGTATTTCACTTATCAGGATAGTCAGGAGCGTATCTGGGTCGGTCTGTTGGGCGGAGGGCTGAACTTGATTTCCGAAGAAAACGGGACACTTGTATTCAAGCATAAATACAACGGACTGAAACAATATCCCGCTTATGGTCTGTATATGGAAGTCCGTACAATGACAGAAGATGAAGACGGGCGTATCTGGGTAGGTACGATGGATGGTCTGATGTCTTTTGACGGACATTTTACGACTCCCGAACAGATTCAGTTTGAGACGTACCGACAGATCAGCGATCGTTCTAATGTGGCAGACAATGACATTTATGTTCTATATAAAGACAGTGATTCGCAAATTTGGGTGAGTGTATTCGGCGGAGGTCTGAATAAGCTGGTCCGCTATGACAAAGAAAAACGTGAACCGATATTCAAGTCATATGGCATACGTGAAGGAATGAATAACGATGTGGTCAAGTCCATCGTGGAAGATAAAAACGGAAATTTGTGGTTTACTACCGAAATTGGTCTGTCCTGCTTTAATAAGGCGACAGAGCAGTTCCGTAACTACGACAAATACGATGGTTTCCTGAATGTTGAACTGGAAGAAGGCAGTGCGTTGCGTGCATTGAACGGAGACTTATGGCTTGGTTCGCGACAGGGGATTCTGACATTCTCTCCTGATAAACTGGAGACACAACATACCAACTATGACACCCGTATCGTAGACTTTAAAGTATCCAATCGTAATCTTCGAAGTTTGAACGACTGTCCGATTCAGGAGTCTATCACATACACCGATGCACTTCAATTGAAGTATAATCAGTCTATGTTCACAATCGAATTTGCTGCATTAAATTTCTACAATCAGAATCGCGTATCTTATCGTTACATACTCGAAGGGTATGAGAAGGAATGGCACTATAACGGCAAAAACCGTATTGCTTCTTATACCAATGTTCCTCCCGGAGACTACATATTCCGTGTAGAAACGATGGATGAAGCTAATTCGGAACTTGTATCCACATGTACATTGGCTGTCACCATTCTTCCGCCGTGGTGGCTGAGTTGGTGGGCCACTCTTATCTATGTAATCCTTGGCATCGCGGCCCTCTATTTCGGTCTGCGCCTGGCTTTCTTCATGATTAAAATGAAGAACGACATTTATATCGAGCAGAAAGTATCGGAAATGAAAATCAAGTTCTTCACCAATATTTCTCATGAGCTTCGTACTCCTCTGACACTGATAAAAGGGCCGATACAAGAACTGAAGGAGCGGGAAGAACTGTCTCCGAAAGGACTGCAATACGTGGACCTGATGGAAAAGAATACGAACCAAATGTTACAACTGGTCAATCAGATTCTTGATTTCCGAAAGATTCAGAATGGCAAGATGCGTCTGCACGTATCATTGATTGATTTCAATGAAATGATAGCTTCCTTCCAAAAAGAATTCCGTGTACTTTCGGAGGAAAATGAAATCAGTTTCACATTCCAACTGCCGGACGAACCGATTATGGTATGGGCAGATAAGGACAAACTGAGTATTGTTATCCGCAACGTCATATCGAACGCGTTCAAATTTACTCCTTCCGGTGGAAGTATTTATGTAACTACCGGATTGACAGATGATGGAAAATCCTGCTATGTACGGGTAGAAGACAACGGTGTCGGCATTCCGCAAAATAAGCTGAGTGAAATTTTCGAGCGTTTCTCACAAGGAGAGAATGCGAATAATCCACATTATCAGGGTACAGGCATCGGGCTGGCACTTTCCAAAGAAATAGTAAACCTGCATCACGGTATCATCCGTGCCGAAAGTCCGGAAGGGCAGGGGGCCGTGTTTATTGTAGAGCTATTGCTGGACAAGGACCATTATCGTCCGTCGGAAGTAGACTTCTATGTCAGTGATACGGAAACTGCTCCTGCCGCTACAGACAAGAAGATGGTTATCGATTCAGAAAAGGAACCGGAGGAGGAACTGGAAATTGACGCTTCATTACCGACTCTTCTGCTGGTAGAGGATAATAAAGACCTGTGCCAGTTGATAAAACTGCAATTGGAAGATAAATTCAACATCCATATAGCCAATAACGGCGTAGAAGGTCTGAAGAAAGTGCATCTGTATCATCCGGACATCGTAGTGACCGATCAGATGATGCCGGAAATGGACGGACTGGAAATGCTGCAATCTATCCGGAAGGATTTTCAGATCAGCCATATCCCTGTCATTATTCTGACAGCCAAGAGCGATGAAGGTGCCAAGACCAAAGCGATCACTCTGGGTGCGAACGCATATATAACCAAACCATTCAGCAAAGAGTATCTGTTGGCACGGATCGATCAGTTGCTCGGCGAACGGAAACTGTTCCGCGAACGTATCCGCCAGCAAATGGAGAACCAGACGACAACGGAAGAAGACAGCTACGAACAATATCTGGTGAAGAAAGATGTGCAGTTCCTTGAAAAGATACACCAAGTGATCGAGGAAAACATGGACGACAGTGATTTCAATATTGATACGATCGCTTCCGGCATCGGACTGAGCCGTTCGGCATTCTTCAAAAAGCTGAAAAGCCTTACCGGACTGGCACCTGTCGACCTGGTAAAGGAGATTCGCCTGAATAAATCGATCGAACTGATTAAAAATACGGATTTGAGTGTTTCGGAAGTGGCGTTTGCTGTCGGATTCAAAGATTCGGGCTACTATAGCAAGTGTTTCCGCAAGAAATATAATCAGACTCCCCGTGAATATATGAATGAATGGCGGAAAGGATAGAAAGACCGATTACAAAATACTTTCTTAATCGTCTTTTTTTAAAACCTATTAAGATTCGGAAGAATGAACAAGATTAAGAAAGTATTATCAGCATGGATGTTGGTTGCCTGTGTACTACCTGTGACAGCCCAATATCCGGTGATCCCCGACTCGGTAAAAGAAAGAGGAGCAAAACAAGAGGCAGAGTTCGAACAGAAATCAAATGCGGCATGGGAAAAAGCCTTGCCAACAGTTTTGGAAGAAGCAAGGTTAGGAAGACCTTACAAACCTTGGGCCTCCAAACCGGAGGATTTGATAAAAAGTAATATTCCGGCCTTCCCCGGTGCGGAAGGTGGTGGTATGTACACTCCCGGCGGTCGTGGAGGCAAAGTGATTGTGGTAACTTCCCTGGAAGATTCCGGTCCCGGCACATTCCGCGAAGCCTGTGAAACCGGTGGTGCACGTGTTATCGTATTTAATGTGTCAGGTATTATTCGCCTGAAAAGCCCGATCAGTGTACGTGCCCCTTATGTAACGATTGCCGGACAGACAGCACCGGGAGACGGTATCTGCGTGACCGGTCATTCTTTCCTGATCGATACTCATGATGTAGTGATTCGCCATATGCGTTTCCGTCGGGGGGCACAGGATGTTGCTTTCCGGGATGATGCAGTAGGAGGAAATGCAGTCGGCAATATTATAATAGACCACTGTTCGGCAAGCTGGGGACTGGATGAAAATATGTCTATCTATCGCCACGTCTACAACAGGGATGAAACCGGGCACGGACTGAAGTTGCCTACTGTGAACATTACCATTCAGAATTCGATGTTCTCGGAAGCATTGGATACTTATAATCATGCGTTTGGTGCCACTATCGGAGGACATAATAGTATGTTCTGCCGTAATCTTTTCGCTTCCAATATCAGTCGTAACAGTTCGGTGGGTATGGACGGAGACTTTAACTTCGTAAACAATGTTGTCTTCAACTGGTGGAACCGTTCTGTCGACGGAGGAGATAACAAGAGTTTTTATAATATAATCAATAACTATTTTAAACCCGGTCCTATCACCCCGCTGGATAAACCTATTTCCTATCGTATATTGAAACCGGAAGCCGGACGCGATAAAAGCAAACCGATGTCCTTCGGAAAGGCTTATGTAAACGGTAACATCATTCACGGAAATGCTAAAGTGACAAAAGATAACTGGAATGGCGGAGTTCAGCTTGCCAGTGAAGTGGATGAGGGAAAGTTCTTACCGCAAATCAGAGTGGACAAAGCATTCAAAATGTCGCCTGTAACGATTATGGATACCCAAAAAGCTTATAACTTTGTATTGGATAATGTAGGTGCTACTCTCCCGAAACGGGATGCGGTAGACGCTCGCGTCATCAAGACTGTACAAACAGGAAAAGCGATTTATGCGAAAGATGCTCCGGAATTTATCTCTCCTTACGTGAAAAGACGCTTGCCGGCAGACTCCTACAAACAAGGTATCATCACCGATATCCGTCAAGTGGGCGGACTTCCTGAATACAAAGGAGAAGCATATCTTGATTCGGATGGTGACGGTATGCCGGACGCATGGGAAATTGCCAACGGACTGAATCCGAACGATCCGACTGATGCAAAGGAGGACTGTAATGGAGACGGCTATACCAATATCGAGAAATATATCAATGGGTTGGATACAAAGAAGAAAGTAGACTGGACAGATCTGAAGAACAACTACGATACCTTGTCCAAACGGAAAAGTCTGTTTTAATCGTATGATTTGCTTATGGTCAAATGATCTTTCAGGATTGAATAATTAGAAAACAACGTTTATTGTAATGAATATACAATTAAGAACTATCCTTTTAGGATTATTGAGCATAGGGTTTGCGCAGGGATATGCGCAAACCTTTGCTTTACAGGTTAAGGATGACCGGATCACTTACTTGAATGACGAACAGGGAAACCGGATTCTTGATTTCTCGTACTGTGGCTACAAGGGCTCCGAACAGGATATTCCTTCTGTCCGCAATGCCGTGTTTGTACCTTGGACAGCAGGAGATAATACATCACGTATTCAACGCGCCATTGACTATGTCGCCTCATTAGTACCTGATGCTTCCGGTTTCAGAGGAGCCGTGTTATTGGATCAGGGAGAATTTTCTTTATCCGGAAGCCTTCGTATAAATGCCTCCGGCATCGTACTGCGCGGAGTGGATAAAGAGAAAACGATACTTCTAAAAAAAGGAGTAGACAGAGGTGCCCTTATCTACATGGAAGGGACAGACGATCTGAAGATACAGGATACATTGCAGGTACTCTCGAAATATGTTCCGGTAAATGCGAGGACATTGGAAGTTGCTTCAGGTACTTCGTTGAGAAAGGGAGATCGGATACTGGTGAACCGTCCGTCCAGCAAAGAATGGATTGCTTCGTTAGGATGTGATATCTTTGGAGGAGGAATCAGTGCACTGGGCTGGAAAGAAGGAGATATGGATCTTACCTGGGATAGAACCGTGACAGAAGTAAACGGTAATCAGATAACGTTGGACGCTCCGCTGACAGTGGCGCTGGATGCCAAATACGGTACTTCTTCCGTGATTACTTATCAGTGGAACGGGCGCATCCGGGAGTGCGGAGTAGAAAATATGACTCTGATTTCCGACTATGACAAACGGTACCCTAAAGATGAAGATCATTGCTGGACAGGTATTTCTATCGAAGATGCGGAAGATTGCTGGGTACGCAGGGTGAGCTTTAAACACTTTGCAGGAAGTGCAATCCTTGTTCAGCGTACCGGTTCCCAAATCACGGTTGAGGACTGTATCTCACGGGAACCTGTTTCTGAAATCGGAGGAATGCGCCGCTGTACTTTCTATACCTTAGGACAACAGACACTTTTCCAGCGCTGCTATTCGGAACAGGGTATTCATGACTTTGCAGCCGGATATTGTGCTGCCGGACCGAATGCTTTCGTACAATGTGATTCGTATGAATCTTTAGGTTTCAGCGGATCTATTGATGCATGGGCATGTGGCCTATTGTTTGACGTGGTTAATATAGACGGGCATAATCTGAGTTTCAAGAATCTGGGACAGGACAAGAACGGAGCGGGATGGAATACGGCAAATAGTCTGTTCTGGCAATGTACCGCTGCCGAAATAGAGTGTTATGCTCCGGCAAAGGATGCCATGAACCGTGCGTACGGATGCTGGGCACAGTTCTCCGGTGACGGCGAATGGGCACAATCAAACAATCATGTGCAGCCCCGAAGCATTTTCTATGCTCAATTAGAAGATCGTTTGCAGAAGAAATGTGCAGAACGTGCCCGTATCCTGCCAAGAAATACAAGTGCCACCAGCAGTCCGACCGTTGAAGTTGCTATGGAACTGGCCAAAGAGGCTTACAATCCCCGCCTGACATTGGAACACTGGATTGAACAAGGAGCCTTTGCTCCTTCAATAGCTATGTCCGGAGTAAAATCAATCGATGATATTAAAGAAAAGAAGATAACTCCGAACAAGACATCGGCACAACCGGAAGTAACTATTGCAAACGGACGTATCCAGATGAACAGTACTTTGTTGGTAGGAAGTAGCCATACCACCCCTTGGTGGAATGGAAAACTTAAAACCAACTTTCTGAAAAAAGCAAGCCCTGCCATCACCCGCTTTGTTCCCGGACGTGAAGGATTAGGACTGACAGATCGCATCGATTCCGTAATCGGCTATATGAAACAAAAGAACATATTGGTATTTGACCAAAACTACGGACTTTGGTATGATCGCCGCCGGGATGATCATGAACGAGTGCGCCGTCGTGACGGAGATGTATGGGGGCCTTTCTACGAACAACCTTTCGGACGTAGCGGTCAGGGTACTGCCTGGGAAGGACTGAGCAAATATGATCTGAATCGCCCTAATGCATGGTATTGGTCGCGATTGAAAGAGTTTGCCGAAAAAGGAAATAAAGACGGACTATTGCTATTCCATGAGAACTATTTCCAGCACAATATCCTGGAAGCAGGTGCGCACTGGGTAGATTGTCCGTGGAGAAGCACCAACAATATCAACCAGACCGGATTTCCGGAACCTGCTCCGTTTGCAGGAGACAAACGAATCTTTGTTGCAGATATGTTTTATGACATCACTCATCCGGTTCGCCGTGAGTTACACAGACAATACATCCGCCAGTGTCTGAACAACTTTGCTGATAACCCGAATGTCATTCAGTTGACAAGTGCAGAATTTACAGGTCCACTACATTTTGTACAGTTTTGGCTGGATGTGATTGCCGAATGGGAAACAGAAACCGGAAAGAAAGCCAAAGTAGCATTAAGTACCACAAAAGATGTACAGGACGCCATCCTTGCCGATCCGAAGCGTGCGGCTGTGGTGGATATTATTGATATCCGCTACTGGCACTATAAAACGGATGGAGTCTTTGCACCGGAAGGAGGGAAGAACATGGCTCCCCGCCAACATATGCGTAAGATGAAAGTCGGAAAGGTCACTTTCACCGAAGCCTACAAGGCTGTCCACGAATATCGTCAGAAGTTCCCGGAGAAAGCCGTAACCTTCTATGCACAGAATTATCCGGCTATGGGATGGGCTGTATTCATGGCCGGCGGTTCATGTCCTGTAATCCCGTGCACAGATAAAGCATTCCTGAAGGATGCAGCGGCTATGGAAGTGGAAGAAACCGATACCGACAACTATAAGAAAATGGTAAAATCTGATATCGGCAGTATCATTTATTCCAAGTCCGGAACAGAAATTCCTGTTCAATTATCGTCCGGAAAGTATATATTAAAGTACATACATCCCGGTTCAGGGAAGATGAATATTATAGATAAATCATTGAAAATTAATGGAGTATACAAATTAAAGGTACCGGATAAGAAAGAAGGTATTTATTGGTTCCATAAACTCTGAAACAAAAAATCCCGCTGATGACTGATCAGCGGGATTTTTCCATTTTATAGGTAATTTCTAACAAAAGAGTGTTATAAAACATGATACTTATTTTTTCAACCTACAAACCAGATTTTACCGGTGGTTGAGGTCAGTTCTGCTTAGCTTTGCAACATCAAATCAATCGAATTAATGCTATGATGGAACAGACTAATAATTCAACCGACACTTTACTCGCTTCTTTTCAAGCGGGAAATATGGCAGCTTTTTCGCAGCTATATGATTTGCACATCAACATTCTTTTTAATTACGGATTGAAGTTGACCATTGATAAAGAGTTACTAAAAGATTGCATCCACGATATTTTCGTTAAGCTCTACACTAAAAAGGATGAATTAGGAACTATTGATAATTTGAAGTCTTATTTGTTCATCTCATTAAAGAACAAACTCTGCGATGAACTCCGCAAACGTATGTATATGTCTGATACAGCCATAGAAGATGTAAATGCAGTAGCTCCCACAGACGTAGAAGATGACTATATGGAAGAAGAGCAACGCAAAAATGAGTTCTCGCTGGTGAAGCGTTTACTGGACCAGCTTTCTCCCCGGCAGCGTGAAGCACTTACATTATATTATATAGAAGAAAAGAAATACGAGGATATTTGTGAGATTATGAATATGAACTATCAGTCTGTACGCAACCTGATGCATCGTGGATTGACAAAATTGCGTAGTCTGGCAAGTTAATTATAGTAAAAAGGATATTTGGTTGAGTACATACACAGAGTAACAGCGTCCTATCTATGTAAACGCTTAAAAAGGATGCGATATGTGCTCTAAGGTAAAGGATTTTTTGACGGATGATGATTTCATCAATTATGCACTGGGTGTAACTCCGGAAGCAGCTTCCCAATGGGAAACTTATTTCAGGGAACACCCGGAACAGATAGCAGATGCAGAAGAAGCTAAGGCCGTATTATTGGCTCCGGCAGATGTTGCCTGTGACTTTTCACTGGTTGAAAACCAAGATTTAAAGGATAGAATTGTTAGTAGTATAAAAGATTTTTCGAACATTTTGTAGTTAGATTAGATAGAAGTTAGGTTAGTTAAGGTTAGTAAAAAGATTGACGCAGTCTTTCACAGATGCTTGAGTGATCAAGTACTGTGAGAGACTGTGTTTTATATATTTACAGTTTATTTTCTTCCCGAATATCGAATGCGTTGCAGAAACTGACGATAAGTACGATACAACCTCCCAATATACCTATAATCATGTAAGCAATACGAATATCTAATGCCTGTGTAATAGCGCCTATAAGCAAAGGAGCGACCAGCGAACCAATAAAACTGATACTCGACAGGATAGTGAGCGCAATGCTGACGGGCGTCTTTGACTTGGCCCCTACAAAGCTATATAAAGTAGGTACGATACATGAGATACCTAGTCCGACCAGCATAAAGCCTAAGGAATTGATGATCACTTTCATTCCCAGTGAGTCAAACGCATTGCCCAACAATGCGGAAATGAAGAAGCCGATACAAATAAGGCTGCCTGCCAGTTGCAGTACTTTTTTCTTTCCCCAAAGCTGGTATGCATAATTCGTCAGGAATCGTCCCGTAGCCATCATGACCATAAATACAAGGAAGCCGATTTGCAATGATTTAGGCACATGGACAACCGATTCAAAATAAACAGCACTCCAGTCGAACATAGCACTCTCTACGATGAGCGCGAATAATCCGACTAAACCTAATTGTAAAAGGAGTATTTCCGGCTTTTGAAATAACAGACGGAATCCATTCGGAGCTTTATCAGCCGCTTTGTCTGTTGTCTCAAAGCCCGGCTTCGGATGTTCGCATATAGGAAGCGTTGTTTCTTGCAGATATTTTCGTCCTGCCAGTACTATGATAAGGATAATAGCGGCTATCAGCATATAATGCCAGACAGGAGAGGTGCCCGTCAGAATCATCACGAAGCCGATAAGTGCTCCGGTACAGGCTCCCAAGCTCCATCCTCCATGAAAAGTTGCCATGATTGTCTTACCATACAAGCGCTCCACTTCGATCCCTTGCGTATTGAACGATATATCGCACAAGTTCCAGAACACTCCGAAACAAAAAAGCAGGAATCCCAGCAAATAGACTTCATGAGCCAATCCGACACAAAGTAAGGACATGGCATATCCCAAAATGCTGACTTGTACCATTGTGCGACTCCCTAATTTAGATACAAGATAACCCGCCAAAGGAATTGCTACAAACTTGCCGACCGGTATCAT
The DNA here is from genome assembly GCF_019052485.1 of Bacteroides sp. MSK.20.82. Taxonomy (NCBI): domain Bacteria; kingdom Pseudomonadati; phylum Bacteroidota; class Bacteroidia; order Bacteroidales; family Bacteroidaceae; genus Bacteroides; species Bacteroides sp. MSK.20.82. Next base: position 73,231 of record NZ_JAHQUN010000009.1, on the reverse strand, counting down.
AAATAAAATCAGCCCCCAATAAAATGCATAATTGGCTGCAAATACATCTTTGAAATCCGGGATACGGCTTGCCCAGCTTGCCATACAGAGTCCTTGGGCAAAGAAGAAAGTCAGGATGGCAAAACGTATTTTCTCTTTCGGATATGTAAATTGGTTGTTCATGAGTCATTCTTTTTATGCAGGCAAAGGTATTTATTTTTTGTGTTTTACCTTTCCTGCTATTACTCTTTTTTGTACTTTTGCAGCCGATTTAAAAATATCACATACATGAAGACAAGCGAATCTTTATTATCTATAGGTAAATTCATAGCCGAATATTCAGCCCATCTAATGGGAGCGGGGGTACATACCTCCCGTGTTGTACGCAATTCCAAACGTATCGGAGAAGCTTTTGGCTTAGATGTCAAACTGGGCGTATTTCATAAAAATATCATTCTTACTATCATCGATAAGGAGACAAACGAAGCCTGCAACGAGGTTATAGATATTCCTGCACATCCCATCAGTTTTGAGCATAACTCCGAACTAAGCGCTTTGAGTTGGGAAGCAGTAGACAAACAGTTATCGTTGGAAGAACTGAAAGAGAAATACAAAAAGATAGTCTCTGCTCCGATGATACATCCTCTGTTCGTTTTGATATTGGTAGGCTTTGCCAATGCGTCATTCTGCAAACTGTTTGGCGGCGACTTAATCTCAATGGGAATCGTTTTCTCCGCCACTATTACAGGATTATACCTGAAACAGCAGATGCAAAAGAAGAAAATGAATCATTATATTATATTCATTGTTTCGGCCTTCGTCGCGTCCCTCTGTGCTTCTACCGCCTTGATTTTCGACACAACTTCCGAGATCGCACTGGCAACCAGCGTCCTATATCTTGTACCCGGTGTTCCTTTGATTAATGGAGTGATTGATGTTGTCGAAGGATACGTTTTGACAGGATTTGCCCGTTTGACAGAAGCCTCTTTGCTGATTGTCAGCATTGCCATCGGCCTTTCCTTTACATTATTAATGGTAAAAAACAGTTTAATTTGATATGGTAGCACTTGATATTCTTTCTGATGGTTTCTTTGCAGCGATAGCAGGTATCGGATTTGGCGCAATTTCCGATCCTCCGTTGCGTGCATTTAAAATGATTGCAATATTGGCGGCATTGGGACATGCGTGCCGTTTCTGTCTGATGACTTACTTGGGTGTAGATATTGCTACGGCTTCTTTATTCGGTGGATTAGTAATCGGGTTCGGCAGCTTATGGCTCGGAAAGCGGGTATATTGCCCGATGACGGTGCTGTATATTCCCGCATTGCTCCCGATGATTCCGGGAAAATTTGCGTACAACATGGTATTCTCTCTTATTATGTGCTTGCAGACAGCGAATAAACCGGAACTGCATGATAAGTATATAAAGATGCAGGAGATGTTCTTCTCCAACACTTTGGTGGCAAGTACAGTAATTTTCATGCTTGCGGTCGGAGCTACATTCCCGATGTTCCTGTTCCCGCACAGAGCCTTTTCTTTAACAAGACATTAATTAAACTACTTTTATGGAGATTTTTTGGAGAACAATTGCGTATTATAATTCAGCCACTTGGCTTTTGCAGATTATTGTCATTCTGATCGGCATTGTGCTGACCGCATTGCTGATCAGCAAACCACGTCCGTGGGTGAAGATGGGAATGAAGATTTATATGATAGGTCTTTATTCGTGGATTTCCATTGTCTATTACTTTATCTACTGCGAAGAACGCAGCTATAACGGAGTAATGGCGATGTTCTGGGGAGTGATGGCTATTATCTGGATATGGGATACAATCACCGGATATACGACTTTCGAACGTACACACAAATATGATCTGCTATCTTATGTATTGCTGGCCATGCCTTTCATATATCCTATGGTATCGTTGGCACGCGGGCTATCTTTCCCGGAAATGACTTCTCCGGTGATGCCTTGCTCTGTAGTGGTATTTACCATCGGACTGCTGTTGCTGTTTGCACACAAGGTAAATATGTTTTTGGTATTGTTCCTTTGCCACTGGTCATTGATCGGATTATCCAAGACTTACTTCTTCCAGATACCGGAAGACTTCCTTTTGGCAAGTGCGACTATTCCGGGACTCTATCTCTTCTTCAGAGAATACTTCCTGAATAATCTGCACGCAGATACCAAGCCCAAAGCTAAATATATCAACTGGTTATTAATAACAGTCTGCATCGGGCTGGCTATATTATTGACGACTACTATGTTTTTGGAATTAGTTCCGAAGAACTGATTGCCGTACTATTACACGCTATTAGTTTCACGCCTTGAAACGATTAGTTTCATTGCTTGAAACAAAAAGTTTCAACCGTTGAAACCAACAGTTTCAAGGCATGAAACTTTTTTTTATCTGATAGCATAAAATATTCGGAGAGCATATTGCATCATATTATCCGGCAGCCAGCTCTTGCTTTTAGCAAACAGAACTTGCACCAACGGACCTACTTTAGTCCGGAAAGGAGGATTTTTACGCGCTACTATTTTACAGATTGCAGCACCCAGCTTGCGGGGATGGCATCCGTTACGCTCTTCTTTTTCAATAATCTTTAATGATCTCAGAAAACTGTCAGCATAATCTTCATTTTGTCCGGTCAGTTCAGAGATATTCCGGTTGTCGGTAAACCCGGTATTAAAATCTCCCGGCTGCACCAGGCAGACTTTAATATGAAACGGATGAACTTCCAGCGCCAAGGCCTCGCTGTATCCTTCTACTGCAAACTTGGATGCTGAATAAAATCCCTGATAGGGGATGCCCATCACTCCACCAATAGAGCTGATATTGATAATCTTTCCCCGACGTGCCTTGCGCATATAAGGGAGCACCGCTTTGCACATATTGACCACGCCAAAGAAATTTGTATTCATCTGCATGCTCACTTCTTCTTCGGTAGCCAACTCCAATGCTCCGCCAATTCCCATACCGGCATTATTAATCAGTACATCCATCCGTCCCTGCTCGGATATTATTTGTTCTACAGCCTGACGAACAGAAATACTATTCGTTACATCAACGACAAGCATTCGGACCTTACCTATATTCTCTGAAGGTTTCCGGCTCGTACCGTAAACGATATGACCTTGTTCTGATAACATTTGCGCAGTGATCTTTCCAAATCCGGAAGAAGCTCCGGTAATGAGTATGATTTGTGGTTGCATATTCTTTTATTTGCAGCAAAGATAAAGAGAATATCCGAAAATTCTGTTTTTGCCGAATAGTATTCTGATTAGACGGTTTCAGAAGCTTCCTCCTGCAAAACTTGGTTTTCTGCAAAAGATATCCTATCTTCGGGAAAAATAACGATATGAAAAGAATACTTATATTCAGCATAGTATGTCTGACTTCAATTATAGTGTCGCTGGGACAGTCAGTGGAAAGCACCATTCTTCCTCCTACGGGCTACACTCGTGAAGTATGCGATGAACATTCATTTGCCGCCTATCTGCGTCAACTCCCATTATTGCCCAAAGGGAGTAAGGTTTTACTTTACAACGGACAGGAGAAAAGGAATCAGGCAGCCGCATTCGCCGTAGTAGATATGGAAATAGGCAATCGCGATTTACAGCAATGTGCGGATGCAGTCATGCGCTTGCGGGCAGAATACCTATGGGCACAGAAAAGATACGGAGAAATCAAATTTAACTTTACCAATGGCTTTCCGGCAGAATATAAAAAATGGGCGGAAGGAAACCGTATCAAAGTAACTGGAAATAAGGTAGAATGGTATGCTGCAGGAGGCAAAGACTATTCATATAAGACTTTTCGTAAATACTTGAATATGGTATTTATGTATGCCGGCACTGCTTCTCTTTCAAAAGAGCTTCGTACGGTTCCTTATACTTCACTGCAAGCAGGAGATGTGTTTATCAAAGGAGGTTCACCGGGCCATGTCGTGATAGTAGTAGATGTGGCAATTCACCCGAAAACAAAAAAGAAAGTTTTTTTATTGGCGCAAAGTTATATGCCCGCCCAGCAAATACATATCCTCGTCAATCCTGCCAACCGAAATCTGTCACCTTGGTATGAACTGACAGATACAGACAGTGGCAGATTGTATACACCGGAGTGGACATTTGAAAAGAAAGAGCTGAAAAGGTTTTAGAAATTGCTTACCTGGCACCTTTCCTTCCGGGGTCCCCTCCTGTAGGTGGGAGGAGCATAAAGATACCTCTTCTCAACTATTTAGTATAACGGTCAACTCTTGCCGCCAATCAGCACCGTTTTCTGGTTGGAAGGTTTCGAAGCCAAGTTCTTTGCCTATGTGGATATTCGAACTTCCATCGTCAACGAAGAGCGTTTCGGAAGGTATGACATGACTGTCTTTTATCATAAAGTCGAATATTTCGGGAGCCGGTTTGGTATGTCCCAACTGGTAAGATAAATATAGTTTGTCGCAATAATCGTTCAGCGGTTTCCCTTCGGATGAAAACTCCGGACTGCATGCCCATGACATAACAAAAGGATTGGTATTACTCAAGAGATACACATGATATGATTTACGAAGTCCCAATATATAATCGAGCTTTCGCAAGTCCACTTCATTGAAAAAGCCTAACCACGCCTGTTTGGTTTCTTCCATCGTCAGTTCGCGACCGCACAGATCTCCCAATTGCTTCCGAAATTCATCGGCACTCAACTTTCCTTCTTCCAGTTCTTGGAAGATTCCGGTCTGATGGTATTTGTCCAAACGAGTATCGGCATCCGCCAATCCCAGTTTGATAAACGCCTGAACAGCTTTATCGCGATCAATGTCTACAATCACTCCGCCAAAATCAAATACAATGTTTTTAATCATGATATATACAATTTTTATTTGTTACAAAGATACGGCTAATCTTCTTAATAAACAGCCCGTCATCGCTTGATCTTTGTCAAAAAAAACATGAGGGCAATCTGCGATATGCATAATAATAGGAGCATAAATAATATAGTTACACTATCCTGCCGTGATGGTGTAACTATGATCACAGTATAGTGTCACTATGAGAGGAGGATAGTGACACCATTTTTTGTATGGTTTATAGAGGTGTATGTATCATATTATTTTTTATATTTGCAAATCCAATCGTTTGTATACAAAGATAAAAGCAGAGTTATGAATAATCTTCGAATCTTATTATACGTGGTTGTCCTTTCACTGGCTGCATGCCATCCGGAAGGGACTAATGTAAAACAGGGATTAGACAAAGCCGCACAGCTAATGGGGCAGGACCCGGATACAGCATCTATTATTCTCGAAAATATCCAGATCAACCAGATGAACGAAGCACAGCTGGCAGAATATAATCTGTTGTGTACCCAGCTGAATGAAGATAAAAATATCGCCCATACGTCTGATAAGCAAATCCGTCAGGCAGTTTCATACTTTGACCAACACGGCAATGAACTTCAGAAATCAAAGGCTTATTTTTATCTGGCATGCGTAGAGAGTGATCTTGACCAGAAAAAGGAAGCGGAGACCCACTTCAAGGAAGCAATAAAGCTTGCTGCTCTTACAGAGAAGTACGATTATGTAGCCAAGGTGTGCAGACGTTGCAGCCTTTATTATCAGAAATATGGTCATTTCGACGAAGCATTGGAAATGGAAAGAAAAGCCTATGCCAGCCAGCTAATGCTGAACGATCAGACAGGCGATACGAAGATTATTCTTTCTTCTGCATTGGGAGTCTTTGGTGTGATGTCCTTGTTACTCGGGCTGCTCTGGAAGAAGAATAAGTTTGTATATTCTCAACTGACTACTTTTAAAGATGAAATGTTGCGAAAAGAGGCAGAGTCGGATAAACTGATGTTGCAATGTAACTATCTGGAAGAAAAATATCAGTCGCTTCAACAGCATATTTATGAAAGTTCTCCGGTAGTATCGAAAGTCCGGCAAATAAAAGAACGGTCTGTTTCCCCTTCCAAGGTTGTTTCTTTTTCAGAGAAAGACTGGAGTGAATTATTAAGACTACAGGAAGGAGTATATGGACTTGTTTCCAAATTGAAAGAGATAAGTCCTAAACTTACAGAAGAAGATTTGAGAGTATGTGCTTTCCTGCGCGAAGGTATCCAGCCTGCTTGCTTTGCAGATCTAATGAAACTGACTGTAGAAACTCTTACCCGAAGAATATCCAGAATAAAAACGGAGAAACTTATGCTTGTAAGTTCCAAAGAATCACTGGAAGACTACATCAAATCATTGTAGTCCACATTTGTCCGGAATTACCTGACAAAAAGCTTTGTTTTTCAACACCTTATAGAAATGGGATGTCCGTATCCGTCCGGCTAAAAATGCCTGTTTTATATCACTGTTCTATAACTTTGCAAACAAAAAAGTTACAGAACTATGAACTACTTATTATTTAAAAGATGGAATGATTTCAGTGGTTGGCTTGTCTTCCTGATAGCAGCTTTCGTATACGGAATGACAATCGAACCTACTGCCAGTTTTTGGGATTGTCCTGAGTTTATTTCATGCGCCGAAAAGTTACAGGTCGGACATCCGCCTGGTGCACCTTTTTATATGCTGGTAGGTAATCTGTTTACACAGTTTGCCTCCGATCCCTCCCAGGTCTCACGTACAGTCAACTTTCTGAATGCACTGCTAAGTGCAGGATGTATCCTCTTTCTTTTTTGGAGTATCACTCGCCTGGTCAGATCTCTTCTGAAAGAAGAAAAAGAGAATCTGTCAGTAACCGACGTGATTATCATTCTCGGTTCCGGGTTGGTAGGAGCTTTGGCATATACTTTTAGTGATACTTTCTGGTTCAGCGCAGTAGAGGGAGAAGTATATGCTTTCTCTTCTTTTCTTACTGCCTTGGTTTTTTGGATGATTCTGCGCTGGCAGGATGAGTCGGACACCGTTTATGGTGACCGATGGATTATTCTGATTGCCTATATAATCGGACTCTCCATCGGAGTACATCTGCTCAATCTGCTTTGCATTCCAGCGATTGTACTGGTTTTCTATTATCAGAAATATCGAACGATTTCGCTTAAAGGAGCAATTGCGGCGATTGCTTTATCCGGTCTGCTTATTGTATTGATACTTTTTGTCTACATTCCCGGAATGGCGGATATTGGAGGATGGTTCGAACTACTCTTTGTCAATGCCTTGGGATTTCCTTTCCAAACAGGACTGATTGGCTTTCTGGCTATCACATTTTTCCTGCTCATAGCTGGTATCTATCGTTTCAAAAAACGATTAATCAATACAGCTTTATGGTGCATACTTATGCTTACCGTAGGTTATACCACCTATGCAGTGATATTGATTCGTGCCAATGCCAATACACCGCTCAATGAAAATGCTCCGGATAATATTTTCGCACTCAAAAGCTATTTGAACCGGGAGCAATACGAAAGCGCCCCTTTACTTTATGGCAAAACGTATGCCTCCGAACCGGAGTATGTGCCCGAAGGAGATTATTACAAGGTAAAAATGAAAACGGGTGGTGCTGTCTACAGACCGAATAGGGAAGAAGGGAAATATAAAGTGATTCGAAATAAAGAGGAAGTATGCTATACTCAAAATATGCTGTTTTCACGAATGTGGAATGATCGCATGGCTTCCTCCTACAAAAGCTGGTCGGAAGGAACGGACGGAGCTCCCACGCAAAAAGAGAATCTTACCTACTTCTTCGCTTATCAGCTCAATTATATGTATTGGCGCTATTTTCTCTGGAATTTTGTCGGGCGTCAAAATGATATCCAGGGACATGGCGAACCGGAGCATGGAAACTGGATCACGGGTATTCCTCTGTTAGATAATCTAAGGCTTGGTGATCAGGAACTTTTACCCGAATCTCTGCGTCAGAATAAAGGGCATAACGTATTTTACGCTTTGCCGCTATTATTGGGATTAATCGGGATTTACTGGCAATGGATGCGGGGAAAGAAGGGGATGCAACAGTTTAGCGTCGTGTTTTTCCTTTTCTTCATGACAGGTCTGGCTATTGTGCTATATTTGAACCAGACTCCCGGTCAGCCCCGTGAACGGGATTATGCATACGCAGGTTCATTCTATGCTTTTGCTATTTGGATAGGAATGGGAGCTGCCGGATTGTGTGACGCACTTCGAAAAAAGAAGTCGTCAGTACTTCAAGTCGGCCTGTTAATGTTTCTCTGCCTGCTGATTCCGGTTCAGATGGCTAGTCAGACGTGGGATGATCATGACCGGAGCAATCGTTTCACCTGCCGTGATTTTGGAGCCAATTATCTGATGACACTCCCCGACAAAGGAAATCCTATCATTTTCAGTAACGGAGATAATGATACTTTTCCCTTGTGGTATAATCAGGACACGGAAGGAGTACGCAGAGATGCCCGCATCTGCAATTTGAGTTATGCGCAAACAGATTGGTATATTTATCAGCAGCAATGCCCGTTGTATGATGCACCCGGATTACCCATTACCTGGAGTAAAGATCAATATCAGGAAGGAAAAAACGAATACGTAGCCATCCGACCGGAACTGAAAAAACAGATAGAAGAGCTTTATCAGAAACATCCGGAAGAAGCCCGTGATAGTTTCGGCAATGATCCGTTTGAGGTAAAAAACATCTTGAAGTACTGGGCATTATCGGAGAAACAGGACTTCCACGTAATCCCTACCGATACGATCAGTATCAGCATTGATAAAGATGCAGTGCTTCGATCAGGCATAATGCTTCCCGACTCCATCCGTCATCTGAAAGGTAAAGAACTAAAAAATGCGATACCGGATAAGATCTATATTTCTCTGAAAGATATGCGTATTCTAACCAAGGTAGATATGCTGATGCTGGAAATGCTTGCCAACTGCAATTGGGAACGCCCATTGTACATGGCAATATCCGTCGGTGAGGTCAGCAAGCTGAAGTTTGATCATTATTTCGTTCAGGAAGGATTAGCTTTCCGTTTCACGCCTTTTGATTATAAAAAATGGGGAAATGTCAAAGGAGATAATAACTATGCGATAGATGTAGAGAGATTGTATGAAAATGTAATGAACAGATATAAGTATGGCGGACTGGACACTCCCGGACTCTATCTGGATGAAACCACCCTGCGAACCTGCTATTATCATCGAAGGCTTTTCGCCCAACTGGCAAAGGAACTGATCAGGCAGGGCGACAATACCCGAGCAAGGAAAGTACTTGCCTATGCAGAACAAGCTGTTCCGGCGTACAATGTCCCCGAGATCTATGAAAGCGGGTCATTCGACATAGCCAAAGCCTATGCTGCCCTAGGAGAAAAGACGAAAGCAATGCCTCTGTTAAAGAACCTGACAGCCGAATCGGAAGATTACATCAACTGGGCATTCTCATTAGGAGACAACAGGATCAATATGGTTCAGAGAGATTGCCTGTATAAGTTCTGGCAATGGAATCAGTATAATGAACTTGTAAAAGAGATTGATGAAGAGGAATACAGGCTAAGTAATCAGCGCTTTGAGGAGAAATATGCTTTATTCTCTCAAATCGTGGGACTTAGAAACTAAAATCCGGAAATATAAACTTGAAAACAATAAAACTATCAGAAGTATGAGAAATGCATTGAGTAAAATAAATTATATTATTCTATCGATTGGTTCGATATTGATTATCACAGGATATGTATTAATGAGCGGCGAGGGGAGTACCCCTGCCGCATATAATCCTGATATCTTCAGCAGACTTCGTATATGTTTTGCACCCATTATTTGTTTACTCGGTTATTTGCTGAATGTGGTTGGCATTATTTATATTACAAAAAAGAATAATTAGCAGGGATACATCTTAAATATTTTCAAAAGAATGCGTTTTTAAGCCAAATAATTACTTCTTTTGTCCTCACTAATAAAAATGAAAGTCGGACAACATGAGTAATAACATTGACATAAAAACGCTTGAAGCCTTCCAGGATGGAAATCACAAGGCTTTTGAAACAGTTTTTATAGCCTATTACAATAAAACAAAGGCTTTCATCGACGGATATATAAAATCGGAATCGGATGCCGAAGAATTGACAGAAGACCTTTTTGTCAACCTTTGGATCAATCATGATTCAATTGATGCATCCAAGTCTTTTAGTTCTTATCTGCATACAATTGCCCGTAATTCGGCCATAAATTTCTTGAAACATAAGTATGTACATGACACTTATCTAAATAGTAGTCAGGAGATCGAATATAGTTCTACCTCCGAAGAAGATCTTATTGCTAAAGAGTTAGGCTTATTAATAGATGACATTGTCGGAAAAATGTCGGAACAGCGGAAAATGATCTATACATTAAGCCGTCAGGAAGGGTTGAGCAATGCTGAGATAGCAATACAGCTCAACACCACTAAAAGAAATGTCGAAAGTCAGTTAAGCCTCGCATTAAAGGAGATACGGAAAGCTATCTCGTGCTTTTTATTATCTTTTTTATAAAAACATCCACTTTTTCATTGAGCTTTTTGTCATCAGACTGTATATATAGTAAATACAGCAAAAATGGAAAAGAGTAATATTATCACCAGAATCATCAAAAAGTTCCTTTCCGGACGTTTTTCTGTTGAAACGGAGGAAAAGGTACAGCGATGGATTATGAAGGAAGAAAACGCGGAGGAGAAAGAAAAAGCCTCATTAGAGTATTGGAACGAACTGGATACGGAAGCCGATTCAAAAACATACAGTGCTTTAGAGCGGGTCAATTTAAGAACCGGATACAACAAAGAACATCTTGAAAATATTGTTTTATATCATAAGTTTGTCCGCATTGTAGCCGTCGTTATTCCCATATGCTTATTGGCAGGAGGATTGCTTTATTATATCCCTTCCGAAAACGAGCAGATAGAAATATCCACAGCCTATGGCGAACAAAAGCGCTTGGTTCTGCCGGATAGTTCCGAAGTATGGCTGAACGCTGGAAGTACAATTACCTATCCGAAAACTTTTACCAAAGAGAATCGTGTCGTAACCCTTGATGGTGAAGCCTATTTCTCAGTCAGAAAAGATGATGCAAAACCTTTCATAGTAGAAACATCGCAACTATCCGTCAAGGTACTTGGAACGAAGTTCAATGTAAAGGCATATGCTAATGATGCGAATATTACCACAACGTTGACTAGTGGAAAAGTGGAAGTGAGTACGCAATCCCGTCCTCCTCAAACTCTCAAGCCCAACGAACAACTCACCTATGATAAATCGACATCAGATATTGAGATATCGACAGTAGACACTGTTGACACGAACAGTTGGGTAAAAGGGAAAATAATCTTCACCAATGCTACTGCCGAAGAAATATTCAGAACGCTGGAACGACGTTATGATACTGTTATCGATCATTCTACCGATTTTTCTGCCTCTAGACGGTACACTGTCAAATTCCTGAAAGATGAGAATCTGGATGAAATGCTGAATATATTAGGAGATATAATCGGCTTTAGCTATCGGCAGAGTGGAAACAAAATAATAATAACCAAATAAAAAAAATAGCCTATGAACAAAAAGAACCGGGAAGCAGCTTGAGACCCTCTTCCCAGTTCTGAAATGTCTATCCTCATTTAAACCGCGAAGTAAAAACGAAGTATCAACGTACAAATATAAAATAATGAATCGAATTAATGCGAATAAAAAACCAGATAAGATGATCATTCTTTTGTTTTTTTCTATTCTGTCATTGACGGCAATTTCCCAAAATGCAGAAAAGAAAATTACAATTCAAAATAAAAATATCTCTTTAAAAGAAGCCTTTGAGCAAATAGAACTACAAACAGACTATAGCATAGCTTACGAACAGTCAAACCTGAACCTGAAAAAGAGGCAAGCATTGTCGCTAAAGTCCGCAAGCATTGAGAAGGCACTAACACAAATATTGAAAGGTACCGGATACATATACAAAATAAAGGGATATCATATTATTATCTCTCTGCCGACACCAAAAACAGAAACAATCGGCGAAAAGACACAAAAACTAACGCAAACCATAAGAGGAATTGTAGTCGATTCCAAAACTAATGCTCCAATAGAGTATGCCTCTGTCTATGTCTTAGAGGAACCTTCCTTGAATAGCTCCACAGATAGTCTGGGAAACTTCAGAATCAGCAATGTTCCTATTGGACGCTACAATATTCAAGCGTCTTTTACGGGATATCACATAAGCATAATCAGTGAGGTATCCGTAACTTCATCCAAAGAAGTATATGTAGAAATTCCGATGGACGAGAATATCCAATATCTGGCAGAAGTCCTCGTGAAGCCGGAAATAAAGAAAAACCGGACGATCAATCCTATGGCTATCACAGGCGGCCGTATGATCAGCATGGAAGAAGCCGGCAGATTTGCCAACGGCTTCGATGACCCTGCACGATTAAGTGCCGCTTTCGCAGGAGTAGCGGGAGACATCGGCACCAATGCCGTAGCCATTCGCGGAAACTCCCCGCAATTCACGCAATGGAGGCTGGAAGGAATTGAGATACCCAATCCGACTCATTTTGCCGATTTGTCGGGATTGGGCGGAGGTTTCCTGTCAGCTCTGAGTACACAGGTGATCGGAAATTCGGATTTTTACAACGGAGCTTTTCCCGCAGAATATAACAATGTATTATCGGGTGTTTTCGATATGCACCTGCGCAATGGAAATAATCAAAAGTACGAACACGCTTTTCAAGTCGGACTAATGGGTATCGATCTGTCATCAGAGGGACCAATCAGTAAAAAGCGAGGAAGTTCTTATCTCGTTAACTATCGTTTTTCGACTACATCACTGGCTACCGGCAATGACCTGAATCTTAAATATCAGGATTTAGCATTCAAGCTAAACTTTCCGACCTCCAAAGCCGGCACCTTTTCTATTTGGGGATTAGGATTGATTGACAGAAACAAAGCTCCAATAGAAGAGCGTTCCAAATGGGAAACTCTGGGAGACCGACAAGCAGGAGAAAACAGACTAGAAAAAATGGTGGGAGGACTTGCACACAAGTATGTGATGAATGAAAACACGTATATCCGCTCTTCCCTGTCTGCTACTTATTCCAAAGATCATACAGTGGTAGATCAACAAGCAGATGACAAACTAATCAGAGTAGGAGATATCCGGAACAGCAGGTGGGACTTCGTTTTTAATTCTTATCTGAATACGAAGTTCAGTCCGAGACATACTAACAGAACGGGGGTTACGATTACAAACCTTCACTATGATCTTGATTATCAGGTCAGCCGTTATTTCGGATTAAACAGACCTATGGAACAGATTTCAAAAGGTGATGGTGAAAGCACAGTCTTTTCGGCCTATAGCAGTTCGGTTATCAATCTGAATAATAACTGGGACACTAGCTTAGGAGTAACAGCCCAATATTTTACTTTGAACAATAACTTATCCATCGAACCGCGGGTTGCCCTAAAATGGAAAATAAATCCGAAACATTCTTTGGCGTTGGCCTATGGATTACATAGTCGCAGGGAAAAGCTGGATTATTATTTTGTAGAAAAGGTCGTCAACGGCAAGAACCAGTCAAATCGATATCTGGATTTTTCCCGGGCACATCATGTCGGGATGACATACGACTGGAATATCAATCAAAACCTGCATTTAAAGATAGAGCCTTATTTCCAATATTTATTTCGTATACCGGTTGAAAAGAACTCCTCCTTCTCGGTCATTAACCATGAGGAATTTTATTTGGACAGAATCTTGACCAACACCGGTCAAGGCAGAAATTATGGAATAGACATCACGCTGGAACAATATATGAAAAATGGCTTCTACTATATGATTACAGGTTCTTTGTTTAAATCGAAATATAGGGGAGGAGATAACGTTTGGCGTAATACAAGACTGGATAAGAACTATCTGCTGAACTTACTTGCCGGAAAAGAATGGATGGTCGGCAAACTTAAACAAAACGTACTGAGTCTCAACGGACGTTTATTCTTTCAGGGAGGGGAACGCTACACCCCCGTAAACGAAGAAAGAAGTCAGACAGAGCATGACATCTTTTTTGATGAAACGAAAGCATACAGCAAAAGATTCAATCCTTCCATAAACGGTGATGTTTCTGTCAGTTTCCGGATAAATAAGAAAAGAGTATCTCATGAGTTCTCATTGAAGATTCTGAATGTAGGTATGCGCACCGGAATGCACTTTTACCAATACAATGAAAAGACCTTTGAAATTGAAGAAAAAGAAGGAACAGGGTTAATTCCCAATATAAGTTATAAGATTTATTTCTAGACAAACTAAAATCCTAAATGTCTTAAAGTAATCATTATGCTCTGTCATTCAGACCTCCCGTTACCAAGGGAAATGTTCTGAATGACAGAAACTCTTATGTACAATGACTTTCGGTAATTATGATATAACAATCCAGAATTAAAAAAAATCCTAATCAGTAATATTGGTATAACTTTCTGTAATTTATATACTGCAAAAATCAATCACTCTGCTTAAATTTGCATCGGTTAAAAAGCATAAGATTCGATTCTGATGGAATTGAAAATAATTAAGATATAACTACTATAAATTGAAAATCTAATAAATTTATGTTGCGTACTATCAGACTTACAGCCGCAATCGTGTGTTTCACACTTATTACCCTGCTGTTCCTTGATTTCACAGGGACATTGCACACATGGTTCGGATGGCTGGCGAAAATTCAGTTCCTGCCGGCAGTATTAGCCTTGAACATAGGTGTCGTGCTATTCCTTATTGTGCTCACATTACTATTCGGGCGTATTTATTGTTCGGTCATTTGCCCGTTAGGAGTATTTCAGGATGCTGTTTCATGGTTCTCCGGCAAACAGAAAAAGAACCGCTTCCGTTATTCTCCGGCTTTAAAATGGCTGAGATATGGTGTATTGGCTGTATTCATCCTTGCCTTGGTTGCCGGACTGAATGCTTTTGTCGTTCTACTGGCACCTTACAGTGCATACGGCCGGATGGTTTCCAGTCTGCTGGCTCCGGTATGGCAATGGGGAAATAATCTCTTGGCATATTTTGCCGAACGGGCAGAAAGCTATGCTTTCTATGAAGTGGATGTCTGGATGAAAAGTCTTTCAACACTGATCATTGCTGTGATTACCCTTATTGTGCTTTTTGTTTTGGCATGGCGTAACGGACGTACTTATTGCAATACCATTTGTCCTGTCGGCACCGTATTGGGATTCATATCACGATACTCCATCTTCAAGCCTGTGATCGATACTTCCAAATGTAATAGCTGCGGATTGTGCGCACGTAATTGTAAGGCATCCTGTATTAATGCCAAAGCCCATGAAATTGATTATAGCCGTTGTGTCGCTTGTATGGATTGCCTGGGAAAATGTAAGCAAGGAGCTATTAAATATACCAGACGTATTCAAAAGAAAGAAGGGGTTAATACGGAAGCGGTTAAAATAAAATCCGTGACCTCGGAACAGATTGACAATGCCCGTCGTAGTTTTCTTTCGGCATCGACTATTTTCGCTACTTCTACCATACTGAAAGCACAGGAGAAAAAGGTAGACGGAGGATTGGCAGCCATTGAAGACAAGAAGATTCCCAACCGGGAGAATCCGATTTATCCTCCCGGATCATTAAATGCACGCAACTTTGCCCAACATTGTACTGCCTGTCAGCTATGTGTCTCTGTTTGTCCTACTCAGGTATTACGTCCATCCGGTAATCTGGCAACTCTCATGCAGCCGGAAATGTCCTACGAGCGTGGTTATTGCCGTCCGGAGTGTGCCAAATGTGCGGAAGTATGCCCTACAGATGCCATTCATCTGACCAGCCTGGCAGAGAAATCCGCTATCCAAATCGGGCATGCTGTATGGATCAAGGAGAACTGCGTACCGCTGACTGATGGAATGGAATGCGGCAACTGTGCCCGCCATTGTCCGGCAGCCGCTATTCAGATGGTAGCTTCCGATCCCGAAATAGCGGACTCACCGAAGATTCCGGCAATCAATGTCGAACGGTGTATTGGTTGCGGTGCTTGCGAGAATCTTTGTCCATCCCGTCCTTTTAGTGCCATTTACGTGACCGGACATCAGATGCACAGAATTGTATGATTTAAATCAGAACAAGATTATGGAAGAAAAAAATAAGAAAGACATAAACAGAAGAGATTTTATCAAAATCGTAGGTATCAGTGCAGCTACATCGACAGCGATACTATACGGATGCTCGTCAAAAGGCACTTCTTCATCAAGCAGTGCATCGGCAGAAGGGGAAATTCCTACCGACAAAATGACTTACCGCACGTCTCCAACAACAGGCGACCGCGTGTCGCTTTTAGGATACGGCTGTATGCGCTGGCCTCTCAAACCGTCTCCCGACGGTAAGGGTGAAGTGATCGATCAGGATGCAGTGAACGGATTAATCGATTACGCCATCGCTCATGGAGTAAACTATTTCGATACATCTCCGGCCTACGTACAAGGTTTTTCTGAGAAATCCACAGGAATTGCACTAAGCCGTTATCCACGTGATAAATACTTCATTGCTACCAAACTATCCAATTTCTCTCCGGATACATGGTCACGCGAAGCTTCCCTCAAAATGTATCATAAATCTTTTGCAGACCTTCAGGTGGACTATATCGATTATATGCTGCTTCATGGTATCGGTATGGGGGGAATGGACGCCCTTAAAGGACGATATCTGGATAATGGAATGCTTGACTTTTTGATAAAAGAACGTGAAGCAGGTCGCATCCGCAATCTCGGATTCTCCTATCATGGCGACATCGAAGTATATGATTATCTGCTTTCCCGACACGATGAGATAAAGTGGGATTTCGTACAAATACAGCTTAACTATGTGGACTGGAAGCATGCGAAAGAGACAAATGCCCGGAATACCGATGCCGAATATCTGTATGGTGAGCTACATAAAAGGGGGATTCCATCCATTATCATGGAACCGCTTTTGGGAGGTCGCTTGTCTAAACTGAATGACAATCTGGTGGCACGCCTCAAACAACGCCGTCCGGAAAGCAGCGTAGCTTCATGGGCTTTCCGCTTTGCCGGAACGTTCCCCGATATATTGACTGTATTAAGCGGTATGACATATATGGAACATTTGCAGGATAACCTGCGTACTTATTCTCCATTGGAACCGCTGACTGACGAAGAGATGGATTTTCTGGAAGACACGGCACAGTTAATGCTGAAGTATCCTACCATCCCTTGCAATGACTGCAAATATTGTATGCCATGTCCGTATGGTCTGGATATTCCGGCTGTCTTATTACATTATAACCGTTGTGTCAATGAAGGCAATGTTCCTAAAAACGGACAGGATGAGAATTATCTCAAAGCCCGCCGGGCATTTCTTGTAGGATATGACCGCAGTGTACCTAAACTCCGTCAGGCTAGTCATTGCATCGGATGTAATCAATGCGTACCTCACTGTCCTCAAAACATAGATATACCCAAAGAACTGCACCGGATTGACCAATTTGTAGAACAACTGAAACAAGGAACCTTATAATGGAAGAATTAATCAACTTATTACACTCGGGAGGATATTCCTGTGTGATTGCCAATGGAGACAACATACGTACCTTTACCCAACGTGGCGTAGCGGATTTATATGATTTGCTGACACAGGAACCGGATTTCCTGAAAGGAGCTTCGATAGCCGACAAAGTAGTAGGGAAGGGGGCTGCCGCCCTCATGATTTTGGGAGGTATCCGGGAACTTCATACAGACATCATCAGTTCGAAAGCGTTGGATTTATTACGAAGCTCGGATATAAAAGTCCATTTCGTACAAGAAGTACCTTTTATATGGAATCGTGATCACACAGGCTGGTGTCCGGTAGAAACGATGTGTAGCGAAGAAGAATCGGCAGAAGCCATATTGCCGCTGATTCGTGATTTCCTCGAAAAAATAAGAAGTGGTAAAAAGTTGCAGGAGAAATAAAAGCGCGAAACAGAATATGAAAACAAATACAGTTTGTTTGTTTTTGTTCGGCAGCCTGCTTTCCATTTCAGGAATGGCACAACCCGGAAAAGACAGCACACAAGTCAAAAGAAACTATACTATCGACGAAGTCGTAGTTACCGGAACACGGAACGAGACGGATATTCGTCACCTTCCCATGACTATTTCAGTAGTAGGAAGGCAACAAATAGAGAAAAGATATGAACCTTCACTTTTGCCGCTATTGACGGAACAGGTTCCCGGATTCTTTACTACCAGCCGTGGTATTATGGGATATGGTGTGTCCACAGGTGCGGCAGGTGGCATGAGTCTGCGTGGTATCGGAGGCAGTCCGACGGCAGGTTTATTGGTTTTGATCGATGGACATCCGCAATATATGGGATTGATGGGACATCCGATTGCGGATGCATATCAGTCTATGTTGACAGAGAAAGTGGAAGTCTTGCGCGGCCCTGCCTCTGTACTCTATGGCTCGAATGCAATGGGCGGAGTAATCAATATAGTCACCCGCAAACAGCAGGATGAGGGAGTAAGAACGAATATGCAGGTAGGGTATGGCTCATACAACACTTTGCAGACGGAATTTTCCAACCGTGTAAAGAAAGGACGTTTCAGCAGTATCGTTACCGGTTCTTACAATCGTACGGACGGACATCGTCCCGATATGGAGTTCAAACAATATGGAGGATACGCGAAGTTAGGATATGATTTCAGCTCTTCCTGGAAACTCTGGGGAGATGTAAATGTAACCCATTTCAATGCTTCCAATCCGGGAACGATACAAGTTCCACTTATCGACAATGATTCGCGTATTACACGTGGTATGACCTCGCTTGCCTTGGAAAACCATTATGAGAAGACATCAGGAGCTTTGAGCCTTTTCTATAATTGGGGACGGCATAAAATCAATGACGGATATAAAACAGGAGAACAACCACAAACATCACACTTTAATTCTAAAGACAAGATGCTCGGCATTTCCTGGTATCAGAGTGCTACGTTCTTCACAGGCAATCGTCTGACGGTAGGATTTGACTATCAGCACTTCGGAGGGGAATCATGGAACAAAGTCTTGGCTACCGGAGAGCGGAAACCGGGAGTAGACAAGCAAATGGATGAATTTGCAGGATATGTCGATTTCCGTCAGGATATAAATAGCTGGTTGTCATTGGATGCGGGTGTTCGTGTAGATCATCACTCTCATGTAGGTACTGAATGGATTCCACAAGGAGGACTGGCTTTTCATCTTCCCAAAAGTGCAGAACTTAAAGCGATGGTGAGCAAAGGATATCGCAACCCTACCATCCGGGAAATGTATATGTTTGCTCCTGCCAATCCGGAACTGAATCCGGAAAAACTGGTCAGTTATGAACTTTCCTATTCCCAACGGTTATTGGAAGATGCCTTATATTACGGACTTAACCTGTATTATATTAATGGTGACAATGTAATTATGAGCAACGGTTTGACGCCTCCGCTGAACGTCAATTCCGGAGAAATAGAAAACTGGGGAATTGAAGCGAATATCGGTTATCGGTTTAATTCTCATTGGAATGTGAATGCCAACTATAGCTGGTTGCACATGGAGAATCCGGTTCTCGCCGCTCCTGAACACAAATTGTATGTCGGAGCAGACTATACCGCAGGTCGCTGGACTGTATCGACAGGAATGCAATATATTAAGGGACTTTACACTTCTGTAATCGTTAATAATAAAGGCACCGAGCAACAGGATAGTTTTGTTTTATGGAATCTGCGAGGAAGTTATCGTGTTTGTAATTTTGCCAACATCTTTGTGAAAGGTGAAAACCTGTTGGCACAACGTTACGAAATAAATGCAGGGTATCCCATGCCCAAGGCAACATTCATGGGTGGTATTAATTTGAATTTCTAAAAGAATAAAGATATGGAAACAACAGTAAAACTCTATTCACTGAATTACAGTAATGTGAAGACCTATTTGGCAGCCTCGTTATTCATCGTTGGCAATATCCTTTTTCCCAGGCTCTTTCATCTCATTCCACTAGGTGGATTAACCTGGCTGCCTATTTATTTCTTCACTCTGATCGGTGCTTACAAATATGGCTGGAAGGTCGGTTTGCTAACTGCTATCTTGTCTCCAGTCATAAACTCTCTGCTCTTTGGTATGCCAGTGCCCGCAGTATTGCCTGCCATCCTATTGAAATCCGTATTATTAGCTATCGCCGCCGGATGGGCTGCGCAACGCTTCGGACGCATTTCTATCCCTGTATTAGCAGGAGTAGTCTTGTTTTATCAGATCATCGGAACATTGGGAGAGTGGATGTATATAGGAAATTTCTACAATGCTGTTCAGGACTTCCGCATCGGTATTCCCGGAATGTGCCTGCAAGTATTAGGAGGTTATTTGTTTATTAAATACTTGATACGCAAGTAATGTCTCTAATTAAAAAATAATAAGCTGCTTTTTCTGCAAAGAAAAAGCAGCTTATTATTTTATTCATCTGAATCATCTTCTATAATACCGGAAGAAGAAATACTATATTTCTTAGCATATTGACTCGGACTCATCTTATATTCTTTCTTGAATACTTCCCGGAAATATTTGGATTCTGAAAATCCACACATCTCCGAGATTTCAGTAATATTATACTCACCTTCTTTTAATAGTTGCGTAGCACGTTTCAGCCGGGTTGTTTTTATCAATTCCTGAGGAGATAGTCCTGTTATTGCTTTCAGTTTATAATAGAAACGTGTACGGCTCATATTATGCAAATCGTTGAGAACCTCAACAGAAAAGGCAGGATTATTGATGTTGTCTTCTATCGTTTTTTTCACAGCCGATAAAAATTGCCAGTCAAGGCTATTAGTACATTTCGCTAAAGGAGTCTTAACCTCTATATCTATTTCCAAATTCGCATATTTGCTGCGCAATAATGCCCGATTCGCCAATAAATTGGCAATACTGGCTTTCAGGATTCTTATGCTGAACGGTTTTACAATATATTCATCAGCACCAATATCCAAACCATCGAGAATATTCTGTTCTTCACCCAAAGCAGTAAGTAACAAGACAGGAATATGTGATGTTTCAATATCATTCTTAATAGTGGAACACAGTTCGTCACCCCGCATTTCCGGCATCATAATATCGGATAGAATAAGCTCCGGCCAGAATTCTTTTACAATGATCAATGCTTCCTTACCATTACCGCAAGCCTGTACATTATACATCGGTGATAATGAATTGACCAGATAAGCACGTAGTTCATCATTATCCTCGACAATAAGAATACGTTGCAGATTCTCATCGTTTGTCTTTTCCGCCGCTTCGGATATAACCGGAGCATCCAGTACAGCTTCCTGTCTGCCGGTTTTTTCCGGATCTATCAGGTTCGAGTGACGGAAATGCTTATTACCCTTCGGGAAAACAACAGTGATAGTAGTGCCTTGTTGCTCAACACTCTCTATATTTATCTTACCACTATGAAGGTGCACCAATTTATCAACCAGCTTTAATCCGATTCCACTACCAGTTATTTTTGCATTAATGGCATTTGTACCCCGAAAGTGCATCTTAAGCAGTTTATTCTGTTCGTTTGCCGGAATGCCTATTCCCGTATCTTTGACTTCCAGCTTCCATGAGTCTTTAGTCTCAGAAATAGATACGCTGACTATCCCATTTTCTGGAGTATATTTTAACGCATTGGAAATCAGATTTTTTAAGATAGAATCCATCTTATCTTTATCAAACCATACATTCAGATAATTAAAATCACTCTTATAAGTAAAATCAATATGCTTGATATTGGCATACGAACGAAAACTATTACATATCTCATTCATATACGTGTTCAGTTCATATTCTGAGATACGCAATTCGGAAGAATAAACATCGGCCCGTTCAAAGTTGATTAAATTAGTGCTCAACCGTAAAAGGGCATTCACATTTCTCAATGCCGTATTAATACGCTGCGAACCGATCTCTGTCAGTGTTTCTTCCTCAACAAACTCTTCCAAAGGAGCCTTTATCAGCGTAAGCGGAGTGCGGATGTCATGAGCTGTATTAATAAAGAAATGTGTTTTCTCATCCGATATCTTTTTCTGCTTTTTCAGAATCATTATCCGGAAAGCAATGCTGAAAACAAAGACGATCAGAAGCATATATATGAATATAGCCCAGCCATTTAGCCATACAGGTTGCGATATGATAATTCCAACTTGCCGTTCTTCGAAAACGATACTAGGTTCTTCCTTCGATATGGCACGTACATAAAGTTTATATTTGCCGGGACTTAAATTGGTAAAACGAATTAAACTATTGCCACTCAGTTGTACCCATTCATTATAAGAAGAGCCTTCCAACCTCCAATAATAAACTGAATGAGAAGGAAAATCATAGTTGATGGAAGAAACACGAAATGAAAAAGTATTCTCACCATATTTAAGTCTCAACACATCAGTCTTATCAATGTCTTTCTCTAAAGGAGAATCTTTTTCTCCCGGATAAATCGGTTGATAGGAAATATGAAAATCGCTGAATATCATTTTCGAATATTCATAATCCGGCAACTTTATACCTGCCGGAAATTCAACTGCCCCATCAACACTGCCAAAAACAAAATTATTATTCTTACGTAACGCACCGGAAGTTGCATTAAAACAAGCAGACATCATTCCCTGTTCGCGACTCCAGTTATGAAATGATCTCTTTTCTATAGAAAAGCTGGTAATTCCATTTTCCGTACTCATCATTATCTGTCCGTTCATTTCCGGAAGAATCGTATAAATACTGTTAGATACAAGTGCCGAATTATCAGCGTAATAGTGTTCAAAACTCATGTTTCCAGGATCATATATAAGTACTCCCGAGCCGTTTGTACCGATATACAGTAATCCGTCATTGGCCTGATAAAGAGTATTGATATATGTTGACTCCACAGGCATTAATATATACTGATATTCACCGGAATTCCGGTTAAGCAGAAAAAGTCCAGTAGCTGTCCCCACCCACATGAAATTAGTATCTTTTTCCTCAATCGCCGTAACAGTATTGACTCCGGGATACAACCGGACAGTATTTTTTCTAGGATCAATACATTTTAGATTGTAATACCCTCCCGACCATATATATCCTTTTGAATCTTTAATCATATCCCTGATATACTTATCCGGACGTATGTTGACAGAGCTAAGAAGAAAAGGCGAAAAGTACTCTACAGACAATGTTTTCTTGTTAATCTTATAAATACCCGACGTATATCCTCCTGCCCAGATAACACCCGGAGAAACTTCGCATAAAGTAATGAAAATATGGTTCTTATCTTTCAGCTGCTTATCATAAGAACTCAGAAAAGAATGCCATTGACCGGTTTTTGAATCCTGGAAACTTATCCCATTACTGGTTCCAAACCATAAATCTCCTTCACTATCTTCAATAACCGCATGTACCTGATCATTGACGATAGACTGCTTATTACCGATAGAATGCTTTATCCAACGATAATTCTTATAACGGAAATCGACTACTGTGATTCCTGCCGGGTAATTAGCAAGCCAGATTCTTTTTTCTTCATCAATATAAATATCGGTAATATTATTTCCATTCATCTCATTATAACTTTCGTAGTTTGCCACAATGAACGGAGAGGTATTACAAGTATTTACATCAATTTTGTGTACTCCCATTCCTTCCGTAGTAACCAGTAGTTCCTTTTGATTCAACGGTCTGATATGAGTAATACTCACATCACCCAACTTCGTATCTGATTTGATAATTTGATGAGCAGACATATCATAGGCAAAAGTACCATCACTAAAAGTTCCTACAAAAAGTCTGTGAAGCTGAGGATGGAAATAGAGACTGTTAATTTGCGTATAGACATGATCAAGCATATCTAAAGGAATGACTTTCAAAGCTTCGTTTTCAAACTGAGTATACCGGACCCCCATTTCTGTTGCTATAAAGAAATGAGTGTCATCAGCCTGTTCTACTACCGTAATATTATCTTCCAACAAATTAGGAAGCCGCATAACCTGAGTAGTCTTAGTATTATACAACAAAATAGAATCTTTGCCGCATAACCATAAATTGTTGTTACGGTCCAAATAACCGTAACTGATGGCATCAGTGACTTTCGGTGACTTATAGACCATTGTAAAACGATCATACTTTTCTTCATACTGGAAAATACGTCCTTTTTTTCCAATGACCCATATCCCGCCTTCTTTATCAGCATATAGCCATCCGAGATGTATTTCGGAACTCAATTGTTTGTTTTCTTCGATAAGTTTATAGTGCTTTATATCCTTACCGTTATATCGGTCCATACCCTCATTAGTAAGAAACCACATATATCCTTGGTGATCCTTCTGAATATTGTATATTCTCCGATTGCTCAAACCATCCTCTACTCCAATATGTTTGTATGTTTGTCCATATGCCATTAACGGCAGTAATAATAAAAATAGTATAATATTCCTCATATAAATAGTTGTATTTAAAGTAGTACTATGGTCTATCTCCAAATAATAGTTAACAAAATAAATAAAAAAGGACGAGATAATCAAGTAAAATGTTCAACAAAACTTTTTTATTTCCATAGTTAATTATTCGTTGGTTGAAATATTATACTTTTGAGCGATATCAGTTTAAAATATGCAACTAAAATACTACTTTCAGCTGAGTTTCTTTTTATATACCCATGCACTTAATATAAAATAGATAACTGCCTGAATCCATAAAGTAATATATTCGGGTCGGATATCAGCCATACTTGCTCCCATTGAGTTCAACTTCACAAAGGCGAGTGTAGCAGGTGCTGCCGGAAAAATATAATGAGCAGCTTTCCAATACCAAGGCATCAGCTCCATCGGATAGGAAACACCGGAAAGAAAAATCAGTCCTACCGAGAAAAAGGCAATCATAAGCAATGGTGCTTCCGAATCAGTGAAATATCGGGAGGCTGCCAGCCCCAGAAAAGATGTCGCCAGCAAGTAGGGGATCATCATCAATACAATATACAATCCGTTTCCAATATTGGGAATACTAAAGAAATGAGGAAGCAACCCTAATAGAAAGAATGAAAAAACAGCATACAAACTACAGTAAACAAACGTTTTCCCTGATACAATACGTATAGCGACTGCCCAGCTTTTTCCGAAGGGAGTATAAGCAAGGATGCCTTTTGTCATATGCTCTTCTCCGGTCACCATACCAATGACCATCAGTAATGTCTGAAAAATGATAATGACCATAACGGCCGGAATCAGATAAGATCCATATCCTTCCGTATAGTTATAGAGTGCGGTTCCCGCTATATTTACAGGCTGTGCCATAGCTACCGCCAATAATCCCTGGGGAGGCAGAAAGACTGCTCCATCCGGACGATATTTGTCATTGATAGCCAGCATCACACGTGAAGAAGCTCCTTGTAAGGCTTCAAAATAGAGAAAAGCATCGGTAGTGGCATACAGAGAAAACACGGCTTCATCTCCACGAAATACCCGTTCCTCAAAATCATGAGGGAGATATAAAATACCTTGTACTTTTCCAGCTTTCATCCATTCCTTAGCTTCGTGATAATCCATAGCCTGATCATAAATTTCCGCTTGAGGCGTAGCATCCAGCCAGCGGATGAAGTTACGGCTCAACTCGCTATGTGAATTATCGACTACGGCAACCGGGACATCCGTCACAATATTGGGGGCATACATATAATTATAGAGCAATCCGTACACGAAGATTCCACCCATCAATACCAGTAATACAGCATAGCTGGTACTGATAGCCAGATATTCACGTCGGATGATGAACGATAACTGTTGTAACTTATTTAATTTTTTCATATTTATGACTTTCTATGGCACGTTTCAGATGAGGAAGTAACACTAAAGCCAGCAGCGGAAAGATACATAGTATCACAGCCGATGGCCAAAGGTGAATAAAACCACTCCCCCCGTAGAGCATATTTTGCATCATTTCCGTGAAATGCCGGACAGGGAAAAGATAGGAAGCATCTCGTACCAAAGGATACATATTGGGCACCGGAAAAGTGACACCGGACAAAGTAGCTCCCAAAGAGCCGACCATGGAAACAATACTTATGATCAGAGAGATAGCCGGAAATAGTGAAAACAGGAATAATCCCAATGCCTGTGTTGCCACGACAAAAAGCGCTGTCAGCATATTCATCAATAACCAGCTTCCTTGAAAAGGAATATGCAGAATGCCGAACATCACATAATTTGCCAGCCATCCTATCAGAATAAAGATAATGGTGTAGGGGAGTAGTTTTCCTAAAACAGCCGTTACCATATTTCCTTTGGCAACAAACAGCCATTCATCGGCAGTGCGAAATTTAATCTCAATTCCGACTGCATATACAGTAATGAGTAAAATCAATACCTGAAACAAGACGAAGAAAAACGGTTGGCTCAGATAAACCGAATAATCCAGACTCGGATTGTATATAGGGTGATTGCTGGCTTGTACGGGCAACAGGAATGTAGTGATCTTGTCTTGTTCCACTCCGAGAGCGACAGCTTGCATCACAATGGGAGAGAGCGACACAGGAGCCAGCGACGTTTCGAAAGCAGCCATCAATTCGCCACCTACCGAAAGCAACGCATAATGATAATAATAGGAGAGAGTCGCATTCTTTCCCGAAATAGCATCTTGCTCAAATTTGGGAGGAATGGAGAGATAACCATAAATTTCCTTCTTCTGTACGGCCTTTCGGGCAGCTTCCTCATTCACAAAATGCCTTGTCACTTTAAATGTTGGCACAGCAGATATATTTCGGGTGATTGCCCGTGAAGAGGCAGTATTGTCCTGATCGACAATACCGATGGGAATGTTTTCCATCTGCCCGTTGCCGAAGATTGTTGCCATGAAGAAAAGGGTAAATAGCGGCAGGATGATACACACACACAGATAAAGGCGTCGTGAAGTCATCCGTCGCCACTCCCTGAGCAGCACGGAACGAAAAGGAGAATATGTTTGTGATGAACTCATTCTATCATTCATTTAATGTCAGTAATACGGACATACCGGGGCGCAGGTCATCCACTTTCTGAGTGGGACGGGCATGAATCTCGAAGGTTCGTAAGTCATAACTTCCGGTCTGCTTCGTTGATTTCCAAGTAGCAAAACTTCCTAACGGACTGATATAATAGATTTTAAACTCAATACCTTTTTTATCGATGGCAGGTACATCCGCAACAAAGGTGCCCTCCATCTTAAATTGTGGCATCAAATCCTCACGCACATTGAGAACTACATGAATATCGTCCATGACAACCAAGTTCATAATAGGAGTTCCCGGCGCAACCAATTCCCCACGTTTAGGAAAGATGGTAGCTATCTGACCGTTTTCGGGTGCTGTCAGCCGGGCATCGACCAATAGTGCCGAAACTTCTTCCACCGTACTTCTGGCAGCATTCACCATACTGGCGGCAGATTCTTTATCTTCTTTCTGTGCACCGTCTACCGCCATCTGATATTGTTCATAGGCTGCCCGTTCGGCTGCAACAGCAGCTTTATACATAGCTTCCACTTCATCTTTCCGCTGGGAAGTGACAACACTGTCTTTATATAAGGTAAGAATACGGTTATAAGTTGTTTTAGCCAGTGTAAGATCACTTTTTGTTTTGTTCCATAGTTGCAGCGCGGTAGCAACAATCTGTCGGCGGGTACCGGCATCTATTTTCTTGTTCTGCTGCACGGCTACTTGCTCCAATGCATTCACCTGCTGATACTTGGCATGTATTTCGGGGCTGTTGATCACAACAAGAGTATCTCCTTGACGTACCCAGTCACCTTCCTGAACCAAAAAGGTATCGATACGTCCGGGAAGTTTCCCGCTAATACGGATTTCTGTCGCTTCTGCCTGCCCTTGCAGGACGAGCGGTTGTTTGTGCATCAATATTATTCCCAGAGCAGTAAAAATACCGACTGCCAGCATAATAATGACGAATGCCCATGAAAGGGTTCTACTAGTTGGTTTCATTGTTTGTTACGGTTTAGGTTGATAGTTTACAAATTGTTCCGGTGTGCCGCAGAGTGAAAGAAGATTCATCAATGCCACATCATATTCATAATATGCTGCCAGACGAGCCACTTTTACGTTGGCAAGCATAGTTTCAGCATCAATCACTTCGGTAGAAGTTGCCATCCCTTCAGTAAAGGATTTCTTTCGGATACGTACCAGTTCTTCACTCAGTTCGATGGTCGCATTCAGCGCTTTTACGTTATCCTGAGCTTTCTCCAATTGTGTATAGAGTTTATCCACTCCGACAGCAAGATCATCGCGTGCTTTCATCTTCCCTAAAGCCAACGTTTGCTGGGTTAGCTTTGATTGCCGGATCTTCTTTTCCCGATCCAGTCCGTCAAAGAGATTCCATGTAAAACCGATTCCCACCATGGTACGCGGCAGTAAATTGCTTTGAATGCCATGCGAATAGAGGGTCTGTTTTCCAAAAAGGGCTATATTCGGCAAGTATCCGCTTTGGGCAATCCGTACTTCCTGCTTGGCGATATGTTCTTGCAGCTGCAGTTGATTAAGCATATAGTTTCCACTATTGACCGACATATCAAAAAGCATTTTGGGTGGTAACGAATCATTCATGAAAAGGGGAGAAGTAGGAACGATATTCTCATCCGTATCTTTTTTATTCAACAAAACTTTCAAGGCACTTTGCACCACTGTTTCTTCCTTTCGTGCAGCTTCCAATGCCCGTTTTGCTTCATCCATATTCACTTGGGCAAACAGTCGTCCTGCTTTGTCTATCATTCCGGCAGCTTCCAGTTTCAAAGCATTTTCATAATGCTTTTGCAGACCTTTATAAGTTTCTTCACGTACCGCTACGACCTGTTGCGCCAGTCGCAGACCATAATAACTTTCTGCCAACAGGTTTTGCTGGCTTGCAGCAGTCTGTGCACGATTCTCTCGCGCCAGATCCACCATTGTCCGACCAATATTTGTTGCACGAAATCTTTTTCCTCCGGAAAAGAGCACCCATTCTGCTGACAGATCAACAGTCGTCAAGTTTCTCGGAGTTAGTGGAAAGACAAGAGTATTGGCTCCTATTTTATCCAGAATAGCTGAGATTATCTGGTCATCCGGAATAATGGAATGTACAAAGTCTTTTGCCGGATCAGTAAACTGAGACAGTGGCTGCTTCACTTCTATCTTCTCGGACATATGCACAAATGCACCTGTAGACTGCAAGGTAGGATACCAAAAAGCATTGAGCTTGTCACGTTCTGCCTTGGCAATCTCTATCCCTTTATCAGCTATCTTCAAACTCTGATTTCCCTGATTAAGCAGGTGCAACGATTCTTCGAAACTTAGCGGTGTCTGTGCATTTGTCCGAATGACGAAAAAACACAAAGCCCATAGTACAAAAAGTATCTTATTTTTTTTCATGCTGGTTAGGTTAAATCTAAAATTGAGACTTTCTAACAGATGAGAGGACGGGTTTGTTCACTTTAACAAACAGAGAAAGAATCTTAAAAAAATGTTCTATATTTAAGATTACACAAAGAATAGCCCCATACATATTTCATCAAACAGCAGAAATTATGCATAAAAACGCGTAATAACATACAGAATTTCAATATATTTTTGCATATATATTATCGGATTATACAGAAAAAGAACGTTATTTGAGCTATTTCCTTTTAAAGGAACGACTCCTTGGTTTTAAACCAACGGGACATTGGTCGTTGAGGAACGTTCTGCTCCCTTAAAAGGAATGAATAAAACACAAGTGAAACAGATTATTTGTTCCGGATACAACTAATATCTCAATCATTTTAATCTTTCAGATTGAATCAGTTAGTAAGCATACAATTAACTTATCGTTAGCATAAACTGATAAAATCGCACATATTGACAAGAAGTAAATCCAATAATATTAAGTTCTGAAAATATCTGATTAGAAATCCAGAGGATTTTATCGAATCATTTTATTTCTATCTGTATATTTTAAATTATACAGCAATCGAATATACGATTTTTCATATCCGATTCTTTTTTTCATCTGGAATAGAAATTATAATATAGATTTTCCTCTACTAAAATTTGAAGAAATTTATTTGAGATATAAAAATTATGTTTACCTTTGCATCACCATTTCATAAGGCTTTTATGAAAGATACAAGTAATGCGGTAGTAGCTCAGTTGGTAGAGCATTAGCTTCCCAAGCTAAGGGTCACGAGTTCGAGTCTCGCTTACCGCTCCACTGAAAAAACAGGTAGTCAGACAATGACTATCTGTTTTTATATTTTTACAAGAGTTCTTTTAACTCATTTTCTTGATATTTTATGTATCAGATAAATACCATAAAATCCCAGTAAAGCAGAAATGAATATTAGGAATAGTAGTCCAATAACAATAAATTTCTTCATCTGAGTGAAATCCATAGATATACTCTTCCATGACACCAAGTAAAGTGACTATAATAGTAACTATAAATGGATAAATCAGTCACATAAGGCGATATAAAGAAAATAATGCGAGAAGAATAGGGCAGTTCGTTCCTTTTTCGTATTTTTGCACCCTGTTTTAACATCCAAGAAAACTTAAATAGAAAAATATAATGGCAAAAGAACTGAAAGACCTCACCAAACGTAGCGAAAACTACTCACAGTGGTACAACGATTTGGTGGTAAAAGCTGATTTGGCAGAACAGTCTGCCGTACGCGGATGTATGGTGATTAAGCCTTACGGATACGCAATTTGGGAAAAGATGCAACGTCAACTAGACGATATGTTCAAGGAAACAGGACACGTGAATGCTTATTTCCCATTATTAATTCCAAAATCATTCCTGAGCCGCGAAGCAGAACACGTAGAAGGTTTCGCTAAAGAATGTGCCGTAGTGACTCATTACCGTTTGAAAAATGCAGAAGACGGCTCCGGCGTAGTAGTAGACCCTGCTGCCAAATTGGAAGAGGAACTGATTATTCGCCCTACATCAGAAACAATCATCTGGAATACATATAAAAACTGGATTCAGTCTTATCGTGACCTGCCTATTCTTTGTAATCAGTGGGCAAACGTTTTCCGTTGGGAAATGCGTACCCGTCTTTTCCTGCGTACTGCCGAATTCCTGTGGCAGGAAGGACACACCGCTCATGCCACACGCGAAGAAGCAGAGGAAGAAGCGATCAGAATGCTGAATGTATACGGCGAATTTGCTGAGAAATACATGGCTGTTCCGGTAGTGAAAGGTGTAAAATCCGCTAACGAACGTTTTGCCGGTGCACTTGATACCTATACCATCGAAGCTATGATGCAGGATGGAAAAGCATTGCAAAGCGGTACATCTCATTTCCTTGGACAGAACTTTGCCAAGGCATTTGATGTTCAGTTTGTGAATAAGGAAAATAAGATGGAATATGTATGGGCAACTTCATGGGGTGTTTCTACCCGTTTGATGGGTGCTCTGATTATGACTCATTCCGATGATAACGGTCTGGTATTACCTCCACATCTGGCTCCGATTCAGGTAGTAATCGTTCCTATCTATAAGAACGACGAGCAACTGAAACAAATCGACGCGAAAGTGGAAGGCATTGTTGCCAAACTGAAAGCACTGGGCATTTCTGTGAAATATGACAATGCGGACAACAAACGTCCGGGCTTCAAATTCGCAGATTATGAATTGAAAGGTGTCCCTGTTCGTCTGGTGATGGGAGGACGTGACCTCGAAAACAATACAATGGAAGTAATGCGCCGCGATACACTGGAAAAAGAAACTGTGACTTGCGATGGCATCGAAACATATGTTCAGAAACTGCTCGAAGAAATTCAAGCAAATATCTACAAAAAAGCATTGGATTACCGCAATTCTAAAATCACGACAGTAGATACTTACGAAGAATTTAAAGAGAAAATCGAAGAAGGCGGCTTTATCCTAGCTCATTGGGACGGAACAACCGAGACTGAAGAAAAGATTAAAGAGGATACAAAAGCAACGATTCGTTGTATCCCATTCGATTCGTACGTTGAAGGTGATAAAGAACCGGGAAAATGTATGGTAACGGGCAAACCTTCTGCCTGCCGCGTCGTTTTTGCACGTTCTTATTAAAAATATCTATTTCAATAGTAAAAGAGTCAGATTTTTAAAATTGAGAATCTGACTCTTTTTTTATCCATTTCAGTTTTATTTCAGAAATATCTCTTTTCTTTGTAGACAGTAATAAAGAAAGGAGAAGATTTTATGAAGATATTAATTGTAGAAGATGAACCCTCTTTAAGAGAATTGATCCAACGTTCGCTGGAAAAAGAACGTTATGTCGTAGAAACGGCCGGAGACTTCAACAGTGCATTATACAAAATAGAAGATTACGACTATGATTGTGTCTTACTGGATATTATGCTGCCGGACGGGAGCGGTCTTGACCTTCTCGAACGTTTGAAAGCTCTCCACAAACGGGAAAATGTGATTATTATCTCTGCCAAAGATTCGCTGGAAGACAAAGTACTGGGACTGGAATTAGGAGCTGACGATTATTTGCCGAAACCATTTCATCTGGCAGAATTAAATGCACGGATCAAAAGTGTGATCCGTCGGAATCAACATGATGGAGAAATCTATATCCGTCAGGGAAATGTAAAGATAGAACCCGATAAATACCGGGTGTTTGTCAACGAACAGGAGCTGGAACTGAACAGAAAAGAATATGATATCCTGCTTTATTTCATAAATCGTCCCGGCCGTCTGGTCAATAAAAACACACTGGCAGAATCGGTATGGGGAGACCACATCGATCAAGTGGATAACTTTGACTTCATTTATGCACAAATCAAAAATCTTCGCAAAAAATTGAAGGATGCAGAAGCAAATATTGAAATCAAGGCCGTTTATGGATTCGGCTATAAACTGATTGTAGAATAATCGAAACCAGAAAGGATCATCCATGAAACTTATATATTATATCATTTTTCGCATCACCCTCGCCCTGACTCTTATCCTGACTGTCTGGGCAGTCTTTTTCTATGTTACGATGATTGACGAAGTCAACGATGAAGTGGATGATTCACTGGAAGACTATTCGGAAACAATCATTATCCGCGCATCGGCAGGAGAGGAGCTTCCCTCCAAAAATAATGGTTCCAATAATCAATATTATCTGAAAGAAATAACCAAAGAATATGCAAAGAGCCGGGAAGATATCCAATATAAAGACTCCATGGTATACATTGTAGAAAAAGAGGAAACAGAACCGGCACGTATTCTGACCACTATCTTTAAAGATGACGAAGACCGTTATTACGAATTGACCGTATCCACTCCCAGCATCGAAAAAGATGATTTGAAAAGTGCGATTCAAGTCTGGATTATTTTCCTGTATGTAGCTCTGTTACTTTGTATCATCATCATATCCGTATGGGTATTTTATCGTAATATGCGACCGCTGTATATACTACTTCATTGGTTGGACAGCTATCAGACCGGAAAGAAAAACAAACCTCTGAAAAACGATACACGGATCACGGAATTCCGCAAACTGAATGATGCGGCCACCCGTTACGTAGAGCGGACAGAACAAATGTTCGAACAGCAGAAGCAGTTCATTGGAAACGCCTCACATGAAATTCAGACACCGCTTGCCATCTGCCGCAATCGGTTGGAAATGCTGATGGAAGACGATTCTTTGTCCGAGAAACAGCTTGAAGAGTTGATGAAAACCCATCAGACACTGAAATATATCACCAAACTAAACAAATCCCTGTTGCTGCTATCAAAAATAGATAACGGCCAGTTCACCGACACCAAAGAGGTAGACTTAAACGTACTCCTCAGGCAATACCTGGAAGACTATAAAGAAGTCTACAGCTACAAGAACATAGAAGTAAGTATAACAGAACAGGCTAATTTCCATATAACCATGAACGAATCTCTGGCTATTGCTTTACTAACAAACCTGTTAAAGAACGCGTTTGTACATAACGTAGACGAAGGACATATCCGGATTATCATAACCAAACATAGCATCACCTTCCGAAATTCCGGAGAGAAGCAACCACTGGATGAGACTCACATCTTTGAACGTTTCTATCAAGGACACAAAAAAGAAGGATCTACTGGATTAGGACTGGCAATAACCGATTCCATCTGCCGTCTGCAACAGTTGAACTTGCGATATTACTTCGAACAAGGAGAACATTGTTTCGAAATCTCCAACAAGAACTAGAAGTAAAACAATTAATAAAACATCTGCCATCCAGAGCAAGACAATGTGCTGGATGGCAGAATTAATATGGTACTACCTAAGATTACACCTTATGACAATACCTGATTTGGACTCCGCATATATGATTATCGGGATCGGATTTCCCTTCTCATAAACATAATATATGAGATTGCAAAACAGATAACAGTCGCTGCAATCAGCCCCGTGAGCTGTGGCCAAACAACAAGCAGACTCTGTCCCAACGGCAGCGGACTCGGAATAGCCCCTTGTACCTGTTCCATCGTAAGCGGTCCGATACTTCTGACGGAAGGCATCAGCAGCGTTGTAGTAGCTTCATTAAACAATTCACTGGGTGCCAGACGCATTAATCCAAGAATAAATTTCTGATAACTGATAATCTGATAAGGAGACGCCATCTGCGACGGACTTAATCCCTTTGCCACCAAATTGACAATCATCGTATAGAATACGCTGAAAAACAGCCAAACGGCTACGGAAGCCAGCGCAGAAGTAGCAGCCTGACGGAAACGGAGTGAGAATAAGATGGCCAAGTTCAACCAAAAGGCTACATAAAAGATACTCGTTATAAGAAAGAAAACGATTCTCCAGAATTCTTCAGCCGTAGGAGGAATGCCAATGGCAATCAATCCGAATCCCATCACCAAAAAGCCCAGTACAAACAGCATAATACCTATCACGATCAAAGCAGCCACAAACTTCGCATTAATGATACAATCACGATGAATGGGCTGAGACAGCATACGGCTCAATGTCCCCTTATTCTGCTCCGAATTGACAGCATCGAATCCCAAAGCAATTCCCAACAAAGGACCTAAAAAGTTAATAAACAGCACAAAAGAGGGGAGAGTCCCGTCCGAAGCTGTAAATAACTTCAAGAAGAGGAACGAACTGTCCGGATCATCCGGTTTGATAGCCGCACCGATATTAGTAAGCGCCGTGTATAGCGATCCCATACAAGTAAGTGCTATGATACCGATCAGAATAAGAAAACGCCAGCTTTTGACATGATCGGATATTTCCTTATGTACGATAACCCAAAAAGGATGATTGACTTTACTCATGCCCTTCGCCTCCTTCCTCAAAATAATGGTTATAAATATCAGACAATTCCTGTTTCTTTTCTTTCAGCTCTGCCATATCAATCAGAGCAAGTATTTTGCCGTTACTGAACAATCCTACTCTGTCACATACTTTCTGTGCCTGGTCCAGATGGTGGGAAGAAAACAAAACCGTCAGCCCTTCCTCTTTGCTCAGCCAGCGAATCAGTTCAATAAACTCCTGAACACCCGCAGGGTCAATTCCCGAAGTCGGCTCATCTAGAATAATGATTTCGGGATTCTTAATAAGCACATCGGCCAGACCAAGACGTTGTCTCATACCGCGGGAATACTTTCCGGTTTTCTTTTTCAGCTGATCTTCAAGCCCTACGCGCTTCATCAGCTCCAGTGCTTTTACTTTCGCCTCCTTGTCAGGGATACCGTTCAGCCGTGCCGTATACATCAGATTTTCCAGACCTGTCATGTCATCATAGAATCCCACATCTTCGGGCAGATAGCCGATTTTCCTTTTCACTTCAATAGGATGAGTGGTAGAATTAATTCCACAAATCTCGACAATTCCCGATGTGGGCTCCGTTAATCCCATCATCATCAAAATAGTAGTTGACTTTCCGGCACCGTTCGGACCCAGCAAACCGAAGATTTCTCCTTTCCGGATACTCAGGCGAATATGATCTACAGCAGTAAATTTACCGTATTGTTTGGTTAATTCGGTAAGTACGATCACTTGTTCGCCCATAATTTACCTCCTTCCATATTTACGGAACAGATAGTAGACAACACCGATAGTAGCCAGAATAATCAGAACACCTACCCATCCCCAAATCATCGGAGTCTTTACGGCAATTCTGAATTGCGCATCTGCATTCACTTCCGGAGTTTTGGCCATCATCGTAGTTACATAATCACCCGGAAGCGCTTTCTTAGATGCTTTCAAGATGGCTACAACAGTAGCCGTTTCTCCGGCTTTCAGCATTTCTATCTTTGACGGTTCGAAAGCTACATCCCAGTCAACCGGCTTGTTGGCAGACAGTTGGATATCTTTCAATAAAGAAGAACCTGTATTTTTAATTTCCAGTTCGATTCGTTTGGTATCACCGGCAGTCACGTCAGAACTTAATAATCCTCTCGGGGTGGTCAGTTCCATCTGATAAGAACCGGTGACAACTACTTCCAGTTCCAGTTCAGCCGAAGTATTGCCTGTAGCGGCACGTACGGGAATTTTATAACTGCCAGCTTCCACATTGGCAGGAGGAGTGATGTCTATACTTACATTCTGGCTGCTGTTGGCTTCTACTTGTGCGGAAGTTGCCTGCTTATAATTAGGTTTGAAAATAACATTCCAGCCTCTGGGTGCTTTAGCCATCAACGCATACAGTTGCTGATCGGCAGTCTGATTCTTTAGTGTGGCATTAAAGGTGAAAGTTGATTTGGAATTTCCCTGCATATTGGGCTGGTCGGTGGTAAACTCCGTCTGATAAGTACCTTGTTGTGCCACAACGACATTCAGAGGGAGTTGCGCTTCTCCGGCAGACACTACAAAATGATAGCTGCCTCTGCTTACTTTTAAAGGAACATCTACCTTTAGATTAAAAGTTTTCTTTTCTTTAGGGAGTACGGCCAACTGACTGAGATTCCAACCACCGGATTTCATTTCATGTTTCCAGCTGCTTGATAGGCCACTGACGGAAAGATTGGCATTCACCAACTTGTCTGTGTTGTTAATCAGGTCGATGCTGTAGTCAATAGACGCCCCCGGTGAAACGGAGATTTTTGTGTAAGGTGTGTACAAGATCACGCTTTTAGGTATAGAATCGTTAGCGTGTGTGTTACTCATGGGAAGTATTCCCAGCAAAACAGTTAATAATAAAAAACAATTTGTTCTCATAGTCATACGAAAGTTCTTATGGTTGATTTAATATGAATATTGTCAAATTTGTGCCTGCAAAAATAAGCGATGAATTTATTAGTTGCTGTTAAAAGAAACAAAAGAATACAATAAGAAAGATTTCCTTTGTTTTTTTCAGATTTTGCCCAAAATTCCCAAATCTTTTCAGATTCTCCTCTCATCTTTGCATTATAAATTAAATGATAACAGTAAAACCAATTAAAAAAACAATGATTATGAAAAAGTTAGTATTCTTATTAGTATGCTTGTTCACTTTACAGACAGTAGCACGTGCAGATGACGATAAACCTATCCAGGTGACTCAAATGCCACAATTAGCACAACAGTTCATCAAACAGCATTTCTCTGACAGCAAAGTGGCACTGGCAAAAATGGAAAGTGACTTCCTTTACAAAAGCTATGAAGTGATTTTCACGAATGGTAATAAAGTGGAATTTGACAAGAAGGGAAACTGGGAGGAAGTAGATTGCAAGCACACCTCCGTACCTGTTGCCATTATTCCTGCCGCCATTCAGAAATATGTAACAACTAATTATCCGGATGCAAAAGTGCTGAAGATAGAACGTGATAAGAAAGATTACGAAGTAAAGCTATCCAACCGTACAGAACTGAAATTTGACCTGAAGTTTAATCTGATTGATATTGATAATTAACTTTCTTAAAATCTACGACAACAATGAAACTCAGAATTTATACACTACTGATAGCATTCTGTGCAGCATGGAGCCTGCACAGCTGCGACAACGATGACGATGAATCAATTGCTGTTCCTACCCCATTGCAAGAAGCATTCTCGACCAGGTATCCTAACGTCAAGAACGTAAAGTGGGAAACAAAGGCAGGATATTATGTAGCGGACTTCTATGATGGATATGAGGCATCCGCATGGTTCACAACGGATGGCAACTGGCATATGACTGAAACGGATATCCCGTACACCGCATTGCCCGATCCGGTAAAGAGTGCATTCGAAGCAAGTGACTATAAGACATGGAAAAGAGACGATGTGGATAAACTCGAGCGGCAAGGCATCGAAACAGTCTACGTCATTGAGGTGGAAAACCAAAATCAGGAAGTCGATCTGTATTATTCTGCCGACGGAGTGCTGATTAAAAGCATTGCAGACACAGACGATCATGAAAACGAGCACCTTCCGACCACTCAACTGCCCGCCGTCATGAAGACTTTCATTGATGGGAAATATGCAGGAGCAAGAATCGTGGAAGTAGACGTGGAAGATGATAAAAACGACTGGGATTTCGGATTTACGGAAGTAGATATCATCCATTTCGACAGTGGCCTGAACCGCAACGTTTCCAAAGAAGTCCTGTTTGATAAAGGCAGAGAGTGGTATTCTACCTCATGGGAGGTACGGAGAAACGAACTGCCCACAGCAGTGACCAATGCCATCAGCACCGAGTATGCAGGATATCAGATGGATGATGCCGAATACTTTGAGATGGCAACAGAAACATCCTATTATCAGATTGAACTGGAAGGAAATAATTCTCCGGATATAGATATTAAAGTAACCGCAGACGGTACGATTCTCAAATAAAATAAAATAGTGACACTATCGGTTATGGTATAGTGTCACTATTTATTTTTATTCCTGTGCTCGCTTTCTCTTTAGCTCCGACTTAGCTTTATCATCGGCAATGCTGTCTGTTTGCTGCTGTTGCACCTTTTCGGCTTCTTCACGTTTCCGCTTGCTGCGCAGTTTCCATTTATTCCAGAAGAAAAGGTCACTCCATTTATTGAAATCCTTCTTATACATGATACCGACTCCCTGCGTAGTAAGGTTTGTCTTTGTGTAGTAACGGTCATTTGTTTCATTATAAGCCTTCAGACGAATATCTCCCGAGCGGTTGATCAGCCATTCAGCTTCGAAGTCGCCTATAAAGTTGGTATTCGCCATCGGATTGTCCCGATAGCCGAAATTACCATTAACCAACAGGCGGTTGTTCAGCAACTGACCGGACAGGATACCTTCTACTTCCATATCCGTCCATCCTTTATCACCCGTGCTCAGATTGGTACCGATATTCCAGTTATTAGTCTCAAAAACCTGAGATAAGGCATTATTCAACTGACCGGACAGAGTAGAAGAGAGTACCGATGACATCACGTTCGAGTTCTGATTGTTCCGTGCAGCATCTTCCGTATAGAACTTACCGATACCCAGCAGATAAAGAATCTGCATATTCATCTGCTCTTCCGTACTGATATAATTGCGCACCAACGTCTGAATTTCATCTCTTTCATTCGGAAGCTCGATACCCAGCTTAATGGTCGGCCGCAGTAAAATCCCACTCAGATTCATGATACAGTTTACCCGTACATTAGTCTGCTGGGCAATGGAGGAAACATCCGGATTCAAGTCGTTCAGTGAAGCGGAGTTTACCGTGTATGATGCCTGAATATCCATATTCGCATCCAAAGGAGCGCCGTTGAAAGTAATCGTACTTCCATCTTTGATGATAAAATCCTTGCGAATCACTTCCTGCAAACTGAACTTATATATTCCCTGACTGATCCGGTAATTACCAAACATCTTCACATCCCCTTTATTATAAAACTCCGTGCGTATGTTTCCTGTTCCCTTCGCACTGATGTAGTCTCCGGCTATAGGGTCCATAATAATTTTCATGGTGGCATCGGGTGTAGCATCTACTAGAATATTCAAACGAATATCTGTCTGATGCTCTTCTTCGTCCGCCTGACGCTTCTGTTGCATCTGCTCAAAATAGGAATTTACCCGAATGGAATCCTGAATGTTTCGACGGGGCGTTTTATCTACAAACTTTATAAACTGGGTGCTGGCAGCCGACGCCACATTTCCGTTGATATAGGTGAATACCGTATTCCGGTTGGTCGTCATGGCGAGATTTACGTCCAGTCCCTGTATCGCATTCCCTGCAAGCAACGCATTTCCCGTAGCATATACCGTTCCAAAGAATGGCATATCCGTCGATTCCTTCGTATTCATCAAGAGCATATTATTAGCCTGTATCTCAAAACGGTAATTTATATTCTTGAAATGCTGGAAACGCAGATACCCGTTCAAGGTTCCCGAATGCCCTTCCATATCGGCAATATGCATATTATTGAATTTCAATCCGGTAGGAGCCAAATGAATCGTATCTCTAACGGCAAAGTGGGTATTCAGAATATCAAACTTCATGGAAGCATCCGTCATAACAGCCCCATCTAGATTCAATCCCTTGAACTTTCCGTAAAAATGTACTTTTCCCGTTCCCCGTCCTTTTATATCCTGTGCTATTGATTTCATATAAAATTCGAGGAACTTCAAGTTCAGTTCATGGGCATCGATATTCAGATCGAGTCCGCTTTCCGGTTTCAACGGGTAGATCATACCGATGACTCGCGATGGTGACGGTGATATATCCTGAATGGAAGCATCCAGATAGATTCCTCTTTTCTCATTATCCCAGGCGCCATATACGTTCAAATCACCTAAACGGCCCTGATTGAGCGAGAAGTTCTTGACGAAGAGGCGGGTATTCATCACAGGTTTCTTGAACACGCTGCTGGCATATGCTGTTCCCGTAGCATCTCCTTCAAAGTTTACGTCATCGGATATGTTTGCAATATCAAATACGTATCCCATATTAATGTCTTTCAGGTCCACTTTTACGGTATCTGCCGGATTGTCGGAAAGCCGCCCATTGATACGCACATAACGGTCATGATGGCTGAAATAGAAATTATTCACATCCACCTTGCCCGAGTCCACCACTACCTGCGAAGGATGTATCTGCCAAAGTGTATCATTCAAGATAACGTCTGTCTGTTTCACATCCACCATCGCTTTCAGCAAAGGCTTTTCACCTGCTGTACGCAGGAATTGTGCAACAGCCGCCAACTTTCCGCTATAAGTTGCTATGGCATTATTTCCCCAGTTCAGAGTCGTGCTGACTTTATCTTCTTTGGCCTGTGCTTCCAGAGAAAGATTCACGGCTCCATTCTTTTTCAGACTGGTCAGCCGCACCTTCGCACTGATATGGTCCGAAGGATTCTCGCACAAGATCATACCCGACTCGATAAAGTTGTTTTTATATTGCAGGCGGGGGAAGTAGCCTTCCACACGTAGCCGCTGCAAGGCATCATTAAAATACCCTTTCAACGTAGAATGTGTATATACAGTCAACGGAACATCAAATATCGTAGATAAAATGTCCGTATTATATATATGTACATCAAACGCAAAATTATTGTTCGTCTCTATCGGTTTCTTCGGAGGCAATATCAAAGACGGCACATACCGACGCATGATATTGAAAATACTTGCCGGTAAAGTATGGTACTGGAATTTTCCCGCTATGTTTGCCGTCAGAAATTCAGAAGTCAGTTTAAGCTGATTTTCATTATCCTGCCGGGTAGCCCGTACATTCATGTTCTTCATGAAATATTCCTTGTCCGGTGCCCTGAACTCCAGACTGTCCACATTGATTTCTCCAATCATCTCGTCAATGGAACCTCCGGTAAAATTAGCTTTTACCTTCAGAGAGAACTCCGCATCCTGGTAATCAGGTGTAAGATTTAAATCATTAGGACGGAACTTGTCGACAACGGCAAGGAAATTGAAAGTAGGAACCTTGGATGTCACATTCACATCTCCGTTCAGATAAATAGACCCATTCGGATCATCCAGCGCTATCTTTCCGTTAAATCCGCCTTGCTTGTATTCGCCGTCCAGCGTAATATTCTCATATTTATATCTGCTATATTCCACAGATGCGATCAATCCCTTCAACTCTACAGCAGGAAGCTGTTTTTCGATATGCCGTCCATGTACATCAAGATTAAAGGTGATTTCCCCAAATTTCTCATTATTCAATAACTTGCCCAGTTCAAACTCTTCTGTTTTGACAGCACCGGAATAAGCAAACAGCCCCTTAGCCTTATCGGAACTTAACTTTAAGTCGGTTTTTACATTACCAAGCCCGGTACGAAGCTGTCCGTAAGTAACTAGATCGGTGAAGTATCCGGAAATCTCTCCACGGAAATCAATATCCCCCAAACGTTCCAGAAGGGGAGGTACACCATTGTAATTGCTGCTCAGATTACGCACCAAAAAACCGACACCACGATTGTTGGCGGAAAGTTCGGAAAGCTTCCCGTACACATACGCATCCTGCGGACTCGATAGTTCCTGAAGCGATACATCCCCCGATAGCCGGAACTGGCGGTCGTCGGCCGTAATCTCCAGATGAGAGCAGGTAAGCTGGTCGACCGTTCCTTTTACCTGCATATCCA
This sequence comes from Bacteroides sp. MSK.20.82, assembly GCF_019052485.1. Taxonomy (NCBI): domain Bacteria; kingdom Pseudomonadati; phylum Bacteroidota; class Bacteroidia; order Bacteroidales; family Bacteroidaceae; genus Bacteroides; species Bacteroides sp. MSK.20.82. Next base: position 30,889 of record NZ_JAHQUN010000009.1, on the reverse strand, counting down.
GCGTTATCGGTTCCTTGAAATGCGCCAATATAGGTACAAAAGGGGAAATATCTTTCAGAGTAATCTGCGAGGGTAACGTACGGAAAGAAAAGTGGACCTTCTCCGAGAACTGATCAAAAGCCTTCAGACTGTCATACACCAAATGAATAGTATCCATCTTCAGTGAAGTTTCGGGCAGCTCAATGGCAAAATTCTCTATATTAGTCCGTTTATCATTGGCAACCAATTTCAGACTCATCTTCTTTAAAGAGAATCCGGAAGCCTTTTCATCGAAGCTCAGACGCTTGATACCAAGATTCAAAGAATCCCTGCTCATCGCCTTCAATGAAATATTGGCTATAATATTCTGAAGCTGGACATGCTTGGCATTAAACTTTCCGGGAGTCTTTTCCTCTGACAATACATGATAAGCCATCCTTCCCCGACGAATCAAAACGGAATTGATACGCAAATCCAGCGAACTTTCCTTTTTTACAGTGTCCTTGGAAGCAAAAGCATCCAATACGAACTTAAAATTCGGAGGAGAGTCGGGAGTCTCTTTATTCAGATTGATGGTAAAGCCGAATAACTGGACACTGCTAATGGAAATCTTTCCCTTAAAGAAAGGAAGGATATCAAACTTAGCCGATAAGCGGGTTACTTTGAGCATTTCCTTGCCGCTCTGGTCGTCAAGCAGCACATCATCAATGATAATACGGTTTAATAGACCGATATTTATTTTGCCGATAGTCAGGCGTGTATTCAGCACCTCGGACAATTCCTTGGCGATAAACACACTCATTGCTCGCTGAACATTTGGAATATTCAGCAAAACAATAGTTCCGATATATACTCCCAGTACAATACCAACTACCCAGCGTACAGTCTTTTTCAGCGTTCTGATAAGCGATAACTTTTATTTAGCGAACAAAAATATAAAATAGTTCGTTATGAATCGTAGTTTTATCATTACTTTTGCACCGTTTAATAGTTTAAAAACATATGAGTGCAATAATATTAGGAATTGAATCCTCCTGTGATGATACGTCGGCAGCCGTAATCAAGGATGGTTATCTGCTGTCAAATGTGGTATCAAGTCAAGCCGTACATGAAGCATACGGCGGAGTAGTACCCGAATTAGCTTCACGGGCACATCAACAAAATATCGTTCCTGTGGTACACGAAGCACTGAAACGGGCAGGGGTTACCAAAGAAGAACTGAGCGCGGTAGCTTTCACACGTGGACCGGGATTGATGGGATCTTTACTTGTAGGCGTCTCTTTCGCCAAAGGATTCGCACGTTCACTCGGTATTCCTTTGATAGATGTTAATCATCTGACAGGGCATGTCTTAGCTCATTTTATTAAAGCAGAAGGAGAAGAAAATATCCAACCGAAATTCCCGTTCCTTTGCCTGTTGGTATCCGGAGGAAACTCACAGATTATATTGGTAAAAGCCTATAATGATATGGAAATTCTCGGTCAGACGATTGATGACGCTGCCGGAGAAGCAATCGATAAATGTTCTAAAGTGATGGGTCTCGGATATCCGGGCGGACCGATCATTGACAAACTGGCACGTCAAGGCAATCCGAAAGCGTATACTTTCAGCAAACCGCATATTCCGGGGCTGGACTACAGTTTCAGCGGACTGAAAACTTCTTTCCTATACTCCTTGCGTGACTGGATGAAAGACGATCCCGATTTCATCGAGCATCATAAAGTGGATTTGGCCGCCTCTCTGGAAGCAACTGTTGTAGACATTCTGATGGACAAACTGCGGAAAGCTGCCAAAGAATATAAAATAAAAGAAGTAGCCGTAGCCGGAGGAGTCTCTGCCAATAACGGATTGCGTAACTCTTTCCGAGAACACGCTGAAAAGTATGGCTGGAATATTTTTATTCCTAAATTCAGCTATACGACCGACAATGCAGCCATGATTGCCATTACCGGATACTTCAAGTATCTGGATAAAGACTTCTGCTCCATTGATCTTCCGGCTTATTCCCGTGTCACATTATAAAACAGTTTTTTAACGTCATCGTCACTTTATATAATAAACTATTGTCATAGAATAATTTAAGTAGTGACGATTAAAGTGACGGCAATAACAATAGTGACGGCAAACACCGAAAAAATGTCACCGACCCAATAGGCGGTGGCATAAAGAAGCCTTGCTGAAAACAAAATGCACCTATATATAATAGGGAGACAAAGGAGGATTAATGATATAAGAAGCCTTCATTAAGAATCTTTGTTTATAGCATTCCTTCGTTCCACGTGCGTAAGCCGTCCAGTTCACATACGTGATCCATTCGGCTCACGCACATGAACCGAATGGATCACGTATATGGAACGAAAAAATGAAGTAAACCTAATGACTTAACATAGCGTATATACCTTATTAATATAGGTAGCATATTCTATTAACTAACGTAGGAAAAAGATGTTTGCTGAAGTTATTACCATTGGTGACGAGCTGCTGATAGGGCAGGTAGTCGATACAAATTCTGCCTGGATGGGGCAGGAATTAAATAAGATAGGTATCGAAGTTCTACGCATTGTTTCGATCCGTGATCGGGAAGAAGAGATCATGGAAGCAGTAGATAATGCGATGAAAAGGGTGAATATCGTTCTGGTAACCGGAGGACTCGGTCCCACAAAAGACGATATCACCAAACAAACTCTCTGTAAATACTTCCATACCGAACTGATATTCAGCGAAGAAGTATTTGAGAACGTAAAGCGGGTGCTTGCCGGGAAAATACCGATGAATGCGCTGAATAAGAGTCAGGCAATGGTTCCCAAAGATTGCACGGTCATCAACAATCCGGTAGGAAGCGCTTCTGTCAGCTGGTTTGAGAAAGACAATAAAGTACTCGTATCCATGCCGGGTGTTCCGCAGGAAATGACTGCCGTTATGACTGAGTCCGTATTGCCCAAGCTACGTGAGAAGTTTCAGACGGATGTAATCATGCACCGGACCTTTCTAGTACAACATTACCCCGAATCCATACTCGCTGAAAAGCTGGAACCGTGGGAGACAGCCTTGCCGGAAAGCATCAAATTGGCATATCTGCCCAAACTTGGAATCATCCGCCTGCGACTAACCGGACGGGGACAGAACAAGATAGAAGTGGAAAGCGCACTGAACGACGAGCAGGCTAAGCTGGAAGCGATACTGGGCGATGATATTTTCAGCGAAGAAGATATCCCACTGGAGGTAATCGTAGGCGAACTGCTGAAAAAGAAGAATTTAACCGTTTCCACCGCAGAAAGTTGCACCGGAGGAAGTATTGCGGCACGTCTGACGTCCATTGCCGGAAGTTCGGAATACTTTAATGGAGGAATAGTGGCATATTCTAACGAAGTGAAGATGAATCTGCTCCATGTTTCACCGGAAACACTGGAAGTGTATGGCGCTGTCAGTGAGCAGACTGTGATCGAAATGGTAAAAGGAGCGATGAAAGCGCTGAAAACCGACTGCGCTGTCGCAACTTCAGGAATTGCCGGTCCCGGAGGTGGAACACCGGAGAAACCGGTAGGCACTGTCTGGATCGCTGCTGGTTATAAAAATGAAATTCGTACTTACAGGCAGGAAACGAACCGCGGAAGAGCCATGAATATTGAAAGAGCGGGCAATAATGCGCTATTAATTCTTCGTGATTTGCTCAAATAAGGAAAAATTGGTGTCTGGAAGTGAATTATTTTAAGAAATCCTTGTTTTATACGGATAAAAGTGCTTACTTTGCGTCCTGTTTGAAATAAGTATAGATATAAAACTATAAAAATAAGATAGAAATGTCGAAGATTTGTCAAATTACCGGAAAGAAAGCCATGATTGGCAACAATGTTTCACACTCAAAGAGAAGAACAAAAAGAACCTTTGATTTGAACTTGTTTAACAAAAAGTTCTATTATGTAGAACAAGACTGTTGGATCAGCCTTAGCCTTTGTGCTAACGGTCTGCGTATCATCAACAAAAAAGGACTGGACGCTGCACTGAACGATGCAGTAGCTAAAGGTTTCTGTGATTGGAAAAGCATTAAAGTAATCGGCTAAACGTAGAGGAGAAAACTTACAATGGCAAAGAAAGCAAAAGGTAACAGAGTACAGGTGATTCTGGAATGTACAGAACACAAAGAGAGTGGAATGCCGGGAACATCTCGCTATATCACAACTAAAAACAGAAAGAATACAACTGAAAGACTTGAGTTGAAGAAATACAACCCGATTCTGAAGAGAGTAACAGTACATAAGGAAATTAAATAATAATAGTATAACCCATGGCAAAGAAAACAGTAGCAAGTTTGCACGAAGGCTCTAAAGAAGGTCGTGCTTACACCAAGGTTATCAAAATGGTGAAATCTCCGAAAACTGGAGCTTACGTTTTTGATGAACAAATGGTTGCAAACGAAAAAGTACAAGACTTTTTCAAAAAATAATCAGAATAGCATAAAACGCTATAAACACAAAATCCCCTCATTGGCAAACAGTGAGGGGATTTTTTATTGCTTCTTTTTTTACTTTTCCAATCCTTTGTTATATCTTTGTAGCATAATGTATTATACAAATAACTGTAGATATGGGATTTTTTAGTTTTTTTTCAAAGGAAAAGAAGGAAACTTTAGATAAAGGATTATCTAAAACCAAAGAGAGCGTATTCAGTAAAATCGCTCGTGCCGTGGCTGGTAAGTCGAAAGTAGACGACGAAGTATTGGATAATCTGGAAGAAGTTTTGATCACATCTGACGTGGGGGTAGAGACAACTTTGAATATTATCAAACGTATCGAAAAACGGGCCGCTGCAGACAAATATGTGAATACTCAAGAGTTGAATCACATACTGCGTGATGAAATTGCTGCCCTTTTGACCGAGAATAATTCGGATGACGTAGCAGACTTTGATGTACCTATCAAGAAAAAGCCTTATGTAATGATGGTAGTGGGAGTAAACGGGGTAGGTAAAACAACAACAATCGGGAAATTAGCTTATCAATTCAAGAAAGCGGGCAAATCTGTTTATTTGGGTGCCGCCGATACATTCCGTGCAGCTGCCGTAGAGCAGTTGATGATCTGGGGTGAACGCGTAGGTGTGCCTGTTGTAAAACAGAAAATGGGTGCGGACCCTGCATCTGTCGCTTTCGATACACTGAGTTCTGCTGTTGCCAACAATGCGGATGTAGTGATTATCGATACGGCCGGCCGCTTACACAATAAAGTAGGCTTGATGAATGAGCTTACCAAGATAAAGAACGTCATGAAGAAGGTAGTACCCAATGCACCGGATGAAGTCCTGCTGGTATTGGATGGTTCTACCGGACAGAATGCTTTCGAGCAAGCCAAGCAATTTACATTGGCTACGGAGGTGACTGCAATGGCTATCACCAAGTTGGACGGAACCGCCAAAGGCGGAGTAGTGATCGGCATCTCCGACCAGTTCAAGATTCCTGTAAAATACATTGGATTGGGTGAAGGCATGGAAGATTTGCAAGTCTTCCGCAAAAATGAATTTGTTGATTCCCTGTTTGGAGAGAATGCATGAAAAGAAAGAGAATAGATATTATTACTTTAGGTTGTTCTAAAAATTTAGTAGACTCGGAGCAGTTGATGCGTCAGCTGGAAGAAGCAGGATACAGCGTAACTCATGATACAGAAAATCCGGAAGGGGAGATAGCGGTAATCAACACCTGCGGTTTCATCGGTGACGCGAAAGAAGAGTCTATCAATATGATTCTGGAATTTGCAGAAAGAAAAGAAGAAGGCGACTTGAAGAAACTGTTTGTAATGGGCTGTCTTTCCGAGCGTTATTTACAAGAACTGGCCATTGAAATACCACAGGTAGACAAGTTCTACGGCAAATTCAACTGGAAAGAACTCTTGCAGGACTTGGGAAAAACGTACCATGAGGAATTGTATATTGAGCGTACTTTGACCACTCCCAAGCATTATGCTTATCTGAAGATTTCAGAAGGATGTGACCGCAAGTGCTCTTATTGTGCTATTCCCATTATTACAGGACGCCATATATCCAAGTCGATGGAAGAAATACTGGATGAAGTCCGGTATCTGGTATCGCAAGGGGTAAAGGAGTTTCAGGTGATCGCTCAGGAATTGACGTATTACGGAGTCGATCTGTATAAAAAGCAAATGCTGCCCGAATTGATCGAACGTATCTCGGAAATTCCGGGTGTAGAGTGGATTCGTCTGCATTATGCGTATCCGGCACATTTTCCAACGGATTTATTTCGGGTGATGCGGGAACGCGATAATGTCTGCAAATATATGGATATAGCCTTGCAGCATATCAGTGACAACATGTTGAAACTGATGCGTCGGCAAGTAAGCAAAGAAGATACGTACAAGCTGATCGAACAGTTCCGTAAAGAAGTACCGGGTATCCATCTGCGCACTACGCTGATGGTAGGACATCCCGGAGAAACGGAAGAAGACTTTGAAGAGCTGAAAGAATTTGTACGCAAGGCGCGTTTCGACAGGATGGGGGCTTTCGCTTATTCTGAAGAAGAGGGTACTTATGCTGCCCAGCAATATGAAGACTCTATACCACAGGAGGTTAAACAAGCCCGACTGGACGAGCTAATGGATATCCAGCAAGGTATTTCAGCAGAATTGAGCGCTGCAAAAATTGGTCAGCAGATGAAAGTCATCATCGACCGGATCGAGGGAGATTATTATATCGGACGTACGGAATTTGATTCACCGGAGGTAGACCCAGAAGTATTGATCAGTGTTTCCAGAGAAGAACTTGAAGTCGGACAATTCTATCAGGTAGAAGTAACCGATGCGGACGATTTTGATTTATATGCAAAGATATTAAACAAGTATGAATAATAAGGAATTTACATCGGAACTGGCAGACAGACTGGGGTATACTATCAAAGACACTTCTGAACTGATAAGTTCTTTATTGTCTGACATGACACAGGAACTGGAAGACGGGAATGCGATTGCAATACAGGGCTTTGGTTCTTTTGAAGTGAAGAAAAAAGCGGAGCGCATTTCGATCAATCCGTCCACGAAGCAACGTATGCTGGTTCCTCCTAAATTGGTATTGACGTACAGACCCAGCAATACACTGAAAGACAAGTTTAAATAATATATATTTCCCATTATGAATGAAAGACTGACAATTCAAGACCTTATCGACTTATTGGCGGCTAAACATAGCATGACCAAGAAGGATGCCGAAGCATTCGTCAAAGAGTTTTTTCTCTTGATAGAACAAGCCCTGGAGAATGAGAAGACTGTGAAAATCAAAGGATTGGGGACTTTCAAACTTGTGGATGTAGATAGTCGGGAAAGCGTTAATGTCAACACAGGGGAACGTTTCCAGATAAAAGGTCATACCAAAGTATCGTTTACTCCGGACACCAATCTGAGAGATACAATAAATAAGCCTTTTGCACATTTTGAAACGGTAGTATTAAATGAAGGTACGGTATTGGAAGATACCCCTATGGAAGAATCCGATGAGGAGGAAGGTGCGGTTTCTGATACAGAGACTGAAATGATCGACTCTGAAATAGCAGGAAATGAAAATGCCGGTGGAGATATTCAGGAAGAAATACAACTGGAAGAACCTGTAATCGAAGAGCAGCCGACTGCTGAAGCAGTAGCTGTGGCTGAAGTTCCTGAAACTGACGCGAATGAAACCGGTCAACCTGAAACAGAACCGGAACTAATTGCAACAGAAGAACCAGAAGCTGAAGAATTGCCGGAAGTGAAAATTGAACCGAAACCGGAATCTGTATCTGAGGAAGCCCCAGGAGAAGAGCCTGTAGAGGAATCTTCGGAAACTGTTTTGGAACCTGACTTCAGTCCGGTGACAGAGGAACCTGCTAAGGAACAATCGGAAGAAACAATTATAGAAGAGCAGAAACCAGAGACTGAAACAACAGAAGAGGAGGAAGAGAAAACGGTTATTACAGAAAAAGCGGAAGTTACTGCAGAGCAAATTATAGCCCAAGAGCTTCATAAAGCAAATATGGAGCCTGTCACTCTCCAAGAACAGCCGGAAATAGAACAACCGAAAGCCACCTATACTGATAAAGACAGTGATAAAAAGGAAAAATCAGCTATTCCTTATTTAATAGCAACTATTATTATAGTCTTACTACTGTGCGGAGGAGCTATCCTGTTTATTTATTATCCGGATTTGTTCTCATCTTCGTCTGATAAGAATGTGGTTGATATACCGGAAGTTACTCAACCTGTGCAGCCGGAAGCACAGCTTTCAGATACAATTGCACACAAGGATACTGTGGTGGAAGCAGTCCAACCGCAACCTGTTGTCAAGAAGGAACCGACAGCGGAACCTGTCAAAGCAGAAAGTAAACCTGCCCAACAACAACCAACAGCTTCGGCATATTCGGATTCCGCATCCTACAAGATAACCGGTACCAAAACAAAATACACAATTAAAGAAGGAGAGACTTTAACGAAAGTTTCATTACGCTTTTACGGTACAAAAGCCATGTGGCCATATATCGTAAAACATAACCCGAAAGTAATCAAGAACCCCGATAACGTACCATACGGTACGACAATCGAGATACCGGAACTTACAAAAGAATAAAAACAAAAAACACCTATTCACCCGGCTCATACAGCAATGTATAGCCGGGTGAAATGTTACGTAAGTACAAAAGCGTATGAAAGTACCTTAATCTAAAGATTTCGCATTGTTTTTTAATAAAAATTAGTTGCAATCGTTAATTATATGGCGTACTTTTGGGAGCGAATTTAGAAGCCTTACACACTGGTAAGTCTTACACCTTAATTAATGAGAATTAAATAATAAAATATTAAGTATTTATGGCTGAATCAATTGATATCCGCGAACTGAATGAGCGGATTGAAAGACAAAGTGCTTTCGTTACCAATCTTACGACAGGTATGGACCAAATCATTGTTGGTCAGAAACATTTGGTTGAATCACTGCTTATCGGATTGCTTTCCGACGGACATGTTCTTTTAGAAGGTGTACCCGGTCTGGCAAAAACTTTGGCTATCAAAACACTCGCTTCCCTGATCGACGCGAAATATAGCCGTATTCAGTTCACTCCCGACTTATTGCCGGCCGATGTTATTGGTACAATGGTTTACAGTCAGAAAGATGAATCTTTCAAAGTACAAAGAGGACCTATCTTTGCCAACTTCGTATTAGCGGATGAAATAAACCGTGCTCCGGCCAAAGTACAGAGTGCCTTGCTGGAAGCCATGCAAGAACGTCAGGTTACTATTGGTAAGGAAACATTCATGTTGCCGGAACCTTTCTTAGTATTGGCCACTCAGAACCCGATTGAACAAGAAGGTACTTACCCGCTTCCTGAAGCACAGGTAGACCGTTTCATGCTGAAAGTAGTGATTGACTATCCGAAGCTGGAAGAAGAAAAACTGATTATCCGTCAGAATATCAACGGTGAGAAGTTCAATGTGAAACCTATCCTGAAAGCAGAAGAAATTATCGAAGCCCGCAAGGTGGTTCGCCAGGTTTATCTGGATGAGAAAATAGAACGTTATATTGTAGATATTGTATTTGCTACTCGTTTCCCCGAGAAATACGATCTCAAAGAACTGAAAGACATGATCGGATTTGGTGGCTCACCGCGTGCTTCTATCAATCTGGCACTAGCTGCCCGCACATACGCTTTCATCAAACGCCGCGGCTATGTAATCCCGGAAGATGTACGTGCTGTTGCGCATGATGTTCTTCGTCACCGTATTGGACTGACATACGAGGCGGAAGCCAACAACATGACTTCGGACGAAATCATCAGCAAGATTCTGAACAAGGTTGAAGTGCCCTAATCTGCCGTAATATTACAATGCAGTAAAAGGTAGTCAAGTGTATTTTACTTAACTACCTGACTACTTACTACTTTAACTACTGTATAAATGGAAACAAGTGAAATATTAAAAAAAGTTCGTCAGATTGAAATCAAGACACGAGGACTGTCTAACAATATCTTTGCAGGCCAATACCATTCGGCTTTCAAAGGTAGAGGTATGTCGTTCTCTGAAGTCCGTGAGTATCAGTTCGGCGACGATATACGCGACATCGACTGGAATGTGACGGCACGATTCAACAAACCTTATGTGAAGGTGTTTGAAGAAGAGCGCGAACTGACAGTGATGTTGATGGTCGATGTTTCCGGAAGTTTGGAATTTGGTACGGTTAAACAACTGAAGAAGGATATGGTAACGGAAATTGCAGCTACTCTTGCATTTTCCGCTATACAAAACAACGATAAAATTGGTGTGATCTTCTTTTCAGACCGGATAGAAAAGTTTATTCCTCCTAAAAAGGGACGTAAACACATTCTATATATTATCCGCGAACTGATTGACTTCCAACCGGAAAGCCGTCGTACCAATATTCGTCTCGCATTGGAGTATCTGACTAATGTAATGAAAAGACGTTGTACAGCGTTTATTCTATCTGACTTCATCGATCAGGATAACTTTAAAAACGCTCTGACTATTGCCAACCGAAAGCATGACGTAGTGGCATTGCAGGTTTACGATAGGAGAGTGAGTGATCTTCCTCCGGTGGGACTGATGCGAATAAAAGATGCGGAAACCGGCCATGAACAATGGATCGATACTTCTTCCAAAGCTGTACGCCGGGCACACCGTGACTGGTGGATAAACAAACAGACCGAACTGAACGACACATTTACCAAAAGTAATGTTGACTCCGTATCTGTGAGAACCGACCAGGATTACGTAAAGGCATTGCTGAATTTATTTGCCAAACGAAATTAATGGAATCAAAGATGAATAGAAATATTATTCTGATAGCATTGTTATGTCTGCTTTCTATAGGTAGAACTGTGGCACAGTCTGTTACAGTGGAAGCTAAGATAGATTCGTTGCAGATATTAATTGGCGAACAGGCGAAAGTACAATTACAAGTAGCGATGGACGCCAAACAACGTGCTGTTTTTCCTGCTTATACCGATACACTGGTGCGAGGGGTAGAAATTATAGAAACCGCCAAACCGGATACACAATTTCTGAATGATCGCCAACGAATGCTGATTACTCAGGAATACATTGTTACCTCGTTTGACTCAGCTCTCTATTATCTTCCGCCGATGCCTGTCACTGTGGATGGCAAAGAATATAGATCGAAAGCTCTGGCATTGAAAGTATATTCTATGCCAGTTGACACATTGCATCCAGACCAGTTCTTCGGACAGAAAACGGTGATGAAAGCGCCTTTCGCATGGGAAGACTGGTATGGGCTGATCGGTTGCTCATTTCTTGCATTGCCTTTACTCGGCTTATTGATCTATCTGATCATTCGTATACGTGATAACAAACCGATTATCCGTAAGATAAAAGTAGAACCTAAGTTGCCACCACATCAGGCTGCTATGAAGGAAATCGAACGTATCAAGAATGAGAAAGTATGGCAGAAAGGACAGCCGAAGGCATATTATACGGAATTGACAGATACTCTTCGTACTTATATTAAAGATCGTTTCGGATTCAATGCACTAGAGATGACTTCTTCTGAAATCATCGATAAGTTATTGGAAATGAATGATAAAGAGGCAATATCAGATTTGAAGGAACTCTTCCAGACAGCTGATTTAGTAAAATTTGCCAAGCATGATCCGCAAATGAATGAAAATGATGCGAATTTGATTAATGCAATCGACTTTATCAACGAAACAAAGCAACCGGAAGAGGAGAATCAGAAACCGCAACCAACGGAAATCACAATTATCGAGAAACGTTCTCTGCGTACTAAAATATTATTAATCTGCGGTATTGTATTCTTGTCAGCAGCATTAATAGGTACTTTTGTATATATAGGTATGCAGCTTTATGATCTCTTTGCATAATGTGGTGTGAATACTAAATAGTAAACTGTTAAATCGAAAATAAAATGGTTTTTGCCAATATTGAATATCTGTTTTTGCTATTATTGCTTATACCTTATATTGTATGGTATATCTTGAAGCGAAAGAAAACTGAAGCTACCCTTCAGATTTCGGATGCACGGGTATATGCGCATACTCCTAAAAGTTATAAGAATTATTTGCTACATGCTCCATTTATACTGCGCGTCATTGCATTGGCTTTGATTATTGTGGTATTAGCGCGTCCGCAAAGCACTAATAAGTGGCAAAACAGCGAAATAGAGGGAATTGATATTATGCTGGCTATCGACGTGTCTACCAGTATGCTGGCGGAAGACTTGAAGCCAAACAGACTGGAAGCTGCTAAAGATGTAGCAGCCGAATTTATTAACGGACGCCCGAATGATAATATTGGTATCACTCTGTTTGCCGGAGAAACATTCACTCAATGCCCGCTGACTGTGGACCATGCTGTATTGCTGGATATGATTCATAATATCAAATGTGGCCTTATTGAAGATGGTACAGCTGTTGGTATGGGAGTTGCAAATGCTGTAACCCGCCTGAAAGACAGTAAAGCGAAATCAAAAGTTATCATCTTATTGACGGATGGTACCAATAATAAAGGAGATATTTCGCCATTGACAGCCGCTGAGATTGCCAAAAGTTTCGGTATCCGTGTGTATACCATCGGAGTGGGTACGAATGGAATGGCTCCATATCCTTATCCGGTCGGTAATACAGTACAGTATATCAATATGCCGGTGGAAATCGATGAGAAAACACTGACTCAGATTGCCGGTACTACCGATGGTAACTATTTCAGAGCTACGAGCAACTCGAAACTGAAAGAGGTATATGAAGAAATTGACAAGCTGGAGAAAACAAAGTTGAACGTAAAAGAGTATAGCAAACGGGAAGAAGACTATCGCTGGTTTGCACTGGCTGCTTTCCTTTGTGTACTACTGGAAGTTTTATTGCGTAATTCAATACTCAAGAAAATTCCGTAGGAATGTTTCGTCAATCGTGATTTGTAACGTAAAATAGGAAGAAGATGTTTCGATTTGAAGAACCTGCATATTTATATTTATTGCTGCTATTACCGTTTTTAGCAGCTTTCTACTTGTATTCCAATTACAGGAGACGGAGAAATATCCGACGTTTTGGAGATCCGGAATTGTTAGCGCAATTAATGCCGGATGTATCTAAATATCGACCGGATGTGAAATTTTGGCTCATCTTTGCCGCTATCGGCTTATTCTCAGTATTGCTGGCTCGTCCGCAATTTGGTTCCAAGCAGGAAACGGTGAAACGTAAAGGGGTGGAAGTGATTATAGCTCTGGATATATCTAATTCTATGCTGGCGCAGGATGTGCAGCCCAGCCGTTTGGAAAAAGCCAAGAGATTAATATCCAGATTGGTAGATGAATTAGATAACGACAAAGTCGGTATGATCGTATTTGCCGGAGATGCTTTTACCCAGCTACCGATCACGAGCGATTATATTTCCGCCAAAATGTTTTTGGAATCTATCAGCCCATCGCTGATTTCCAAGCAGGGTACAGCAATCGGAGAGGCAATCAACCTGGCAACCCGCAGTTTTACTCCGCAAGAAGGAGTGGGACGTGCTATCATTGTCATCACGGATGGTGAGAATCATGAAGGTGGCGCTGTAGAAGCTGCTAAAGCTGCTGCCGAAAAAGGGATTCAGGTAAGTGTGCTGGGAGTAGGTATGCCCGAAGGTGCTCCTATTCCTGTAGAAGGTACCAATGATTATCGCCGTGACCGCGAAGGTAATGTAATTGTAACCCGTCTGAATGAGGGCATGTGTCAAGAAATAGCCAAAGACGGAAAGGGTATCTATGTACGGGTAGATAATTCTAATTCTGCTCAAAAGGCTATCAGTCAGGAAATAAGTAAGATGGCTAAGTCTGATGTGGAATCGAAAATATATACGGATTTCAACGAACAGTTTCAGGCTATTGCATGGATCATTTTACTATTGTTACTAGCTGAGATGTTAATTTTGGATCGTAAGAATCCATTATTCAAAAACGTTCATCTGTTCTCTAATAAGAAGTAAGCTATGCGTATGTTAAAAATGAAATATATCCTGTTTGCTGCTTTTCTGTTATCGGCTGCCGGCGTTTCGGCACAGAAAGCAGAGCGTGACTATATCCGCAAAGGAAATCGTCTGTTCAATGATAGTGTATTCGTAGATGCAGAAGTTAATTATCGCAAGGCTTTGGAAGTTAATCCTAAATCTGCTGTATCCATGTACAATTTGGGAAATACGCTCTCACAACAACAAAAGTTTCAGGAAGCCATGGAGCAATATGATTCTGCCAGCAAAATAGAAAAGGATAAAATGAAATTGGCACACATTTACCATAATATGGGAGTGCTTTTTCAAGCTGGTAAAGATTATGCAAAAGCAGTGGATGCCTACAAAATGTCGCTGCGCAACAATCCTGCAGATCATGAAACACGGTATAACCTGGCACTCGCTCAAAAGATGTTGAAAGACCAACAGAATCAGCAGGATCAAGATCAAAATCAAGACCAGAATAAAGATCAGCAGCAGAAGCAAGACCAGAAACAGGATCAAAACAAAGATAAACAGAACGATCAGAAGAAAGACGACCAAAAGGATCAGCAACAACCGCCGAAGCCTGAAAAACAAGATAATCAGATGTCAAAGGAAAATGCTGAACAGTTACTTAACTCTGTGATGCAGGATGAGAAAGACGTACAGGACAAAGTGAAGAAACAACAGAAAGTTATTCAGGGCGGTCGTCTGGAAAAAGATTGGTAATAATAAAAAGTTGATGATATAAATTTCATAAGCAATGAAAAAACTGATTGTTATATTGATGGCATTGATAGCATATAGCACCCAAGCGCTTGCCGACAAGGTGTCATTCACTGCTTCCGCTCCCGATGTAGTGGTTGTAGGGGATCAATTCAGGCTATCTTATACAGTAACCACACAAAAAGTTAAAGACTTTCAGGCACCGGCTATCAAAGGATTCGACGTCCTGATGGGGCCAAGCCGTTCTCAGCAAAGTAGTACACAGATAATGAATGGTAATGTCACCTCTACAAGTAGTATTACATTCACTTATATATTGATGGCAAATACTGCCGGTGAATATACAATCCCCGGAGCTTCTATTGTAGCTGATGGCAACCAGATGGTTTCAAACTCCGTAAAGGTGAAGGTTTTGCCACAAGACCAAGCTAGTAATGGAGGACAAAATGACGGTAGCTCATCTGCACGCTCTTCATCCGGTACAAGTGTATCTAACCAGGATTTGTTTATCACAGCAACTGCCAGTAAAACGAATGTATACGAGCAGGAAGCATTTGTCTTAACCTATAAAATATACACCAGAGAACATGACTTGCAATTGAATAATGCCAAACTGCCTGACTTTAAAGGATTTCATTCTCAAGAAATTGAAATGAATGCAAATGCAAGATGGACACAGGAGCATTATAAAGGACGTAACTATAATACGACAATCTATCGCCAATTCGTATTATTTCCCCAGCAACCAGGTAAGTTATTTATAGAACCGGCACAGTTCCAGATGACGGTAGGTAAAGCTGTACAATCTGACGATCCTTTTGATGCATTTTTCAATGGTGGAAGCAATGTAGTTAAAGTACCGAAATCTATCGTTACTCCTAAAATAGCAATTAATGTCAATCCGCTTCCTGCTGGTAAACCTGCAAACTTTTCAGGTGGAGTGGGAGAGTTCAACATTTCTTCTTCCATTAATAGCAAGGAGCTGAAAACTAATGATGCTATCACCATTAAGTTGGTAATCTCCGGCACCGGAAACCTAAAGCTGATTTCTAATCCAGAAATTAAGTTCCCGGATGACTTTGAAGTATATGATCCGAAGGTGGACAACCAAGTCAGATTAACTCAGGAAGGTCTTACAGGAAACAAAGTCATTGAATATCTGGCTATTCCAAGACATGCAGGCAATTATAAAATCCCGGGGGCATCTTTCAGCTATTTCGATATCCGTTCAAAATCTTACAAAACGTTGAAAACGGAAGACTACGTAATCAATGTTGAGAAAGGTGCAGGAAATGCTGATCAGGTGATTGCCAATTTCACCAATAAAGAAGACTTGAAAGTATTGGGTGAAGATATCCGTTACATTAAGCAAAATGAAGTTACTCTCCAACCTAAGGGTAGTTTCTTCTATGGCTCAATGACCTATTGGCTATTCTATATCATTCCTGCTTTAGCCTTCATCATCTTCTTTATCATCTACCGCAAACAAGCCGCTACAAATGCCAATGTTGCTAAAATGAAAACAAAGAAAGCTAATAAGGTAGCAACCAAGCGCATGAAACTAGCCGGTAAGTTGCTCTCTGAAAACAAGAAAGATGCCTTCTATGATGAAGTACTGAAAGCATTGTGGGGATATATCAGCGACAAACTCAGTATTCCGGTTTCCCGTTTGTCGAAAGACAATATTGAAGAGAAGCTGAGAAACCATGGAGTAAGTGAAGAACTAATTAAAGAATTCCTGAATGCATTGAATGATTGTGAATTTGCTCGTTTCGCTCCAGGTGATGAAAATCAGGCAATGGATAAAGTCTACTCTTCTTCAATAGAAGTGATAAGCAGAATGGAAAATTCAATAAAACATTAACCCAGAAGAGATTGTGTCATGAAAAAAATATTGTTTTTTATATTATTATCAATGTCAGTTACTTGCTTCGGACAGGGAACTCAGAGCATTGATTCTATACAAATAACTGAAGCTGATTCTATCCATGCGGGTTCACATACATTTTCTGATACGAAATTGGAAGATGTAACAAAAGCCGAAGGAGATTCCGCATATATAAAAGATGATTATGCAACTGCTATCCAAATATATGAATCCTTATTAAAAAATGGGGAATCTGCGGATGTGTACTATAATTTAGGAAACAGTTACTACAAAGCTGGAGAAATTGCAAAAGCCGTACTCAACTACGAACGTGCTTTGCTTATGAAACCAGGAAACAGCGACATCCGTGCCAATCTGGAAGTGGCACGCGCTAAAACAATAGATAAAGTAGAACCTGTTCCGGAAGTTTTCTTTGTATCATGGACCAAAGCCTTGATAAACAGTATGAGTGTAGACGCATGGGCTACATGGGGAATTGTCTCCTTTATTCTATTTATCATCGCTTTTTACTTCTTTATTTTCTCCAAGCAGATTATACTAAAAAAAACAGGATTTATATCAGGTATCGTTTTCTTAATCGTTGTGATATGCTCTAATCTTTTTGCTTCAGAGCAAAAAGAACGTTTAGTAAATAGAAGCGAAGCGATCGTCATGAATCCTAGTGTAACAGTTCGCAGCACTCCGAGTGAAAGTGGAACAAGTTTGTTCATCCTTCATGAGGGACGTAAGGTCAGTATCAAAGATAACTCAATGAAAGAATGGAAAGAAATTCGCTTGGAAGACGGCAAAGTAGGATGGGTACCGGCTTCCGCTATTGAAGTGATATAAAATTCGTAAACAGAATTTAGGAATTTAGGAAAAAAGATAAGCAAATAATTTGTTTTATCTTTTTTTTTGCTTAAGTTTATAGCGTGATAAAAAATTAAATACAATATAGTATTAACCATTAAATTTATGAGACATGAGAACAATAACATTTAATGAACTTCGCAAGATTAAAGATTCATTGCCTAGCGGTAGCATGCATAGAATAGCAGACGAACTTGGTTTGCACGTAGATACAGTGCGCAACTTCTTCGGAGGCCATAATTTCAAGGAAGGAAAAAGTGTCGGAATACATCTTGAGCCTGGTCCGGATGGCGGGCTTGTAATGCTAGATGACACAACTGTTCTCGACCGGGCTCTAAAAATTTTAGATGAAATAAACATGAGTATGCAAAAAGAACAAGCTACCGAACCTATGCAAATTTAAAATATAAAACAAGAATCCCAATTGCCCAAACAATTGGGATTTCTTATTTGTTTACCTTCAAAAACAGATTATTATGGAAGATAAATTAGTAACCTTAGCTATTCTGACTTATACAAAAGCTCAGATTCTAAAGAATGTCCTCGAAAATGAAGGAATAGAAACATACATTCATAACGTAAATCAAATACAACCTGTTGTATCTTCAGGAGTACGTCTGCGAATTAAAGAAAGTGATCTACCACGTGCATTAAAAATAACGGAAAGTTCTACTTGGTTATCTGAAAGTATAGTGGGAGAGAAGACACCTAAGGTAGATAGTAAATCGAACAAAATTTTAATACCTGTCGACTTCTCCAATTATTCGATGAAAGCGTGTGAATTTGGCTTTAATTTGGCCAAAACTGAGAATTCTGAAGTGATTCTATTACATGTTTACTTTACACCGATATACGCTTCGTCATTACCATATGGCGATGTATTCAATTATCAGATCGGAGATGAAGAATCTGTTAAAACAATCATCCAGCAGGTCCATTCAGATCTCAACGCACTATCTGATAAGATTAAGGAAAAAGTTGCATCTGGAGAATTTCCGGATATCAAATATAGTTGCATTTTACGAGAAGGAATTCCGGAGGAAGAAATCTTAAGATATGCCAAGGAGCAACGTCCTAAGGTTATCATTATGGGAACGCGTGGAAAAAGCCAGAAAGACATTGACTTAATTGGCAGTGTAACAGCTGAAATTATTGATCGAAGCCGCACAGCAGTATTGGCTATTCCGGAAAATACTCCATTCAAAGAATTCAATGAAGTAAAACGTATTGCTTTCTTAACCAATTTTGATCAGAGAGACTTGATTGCTTTTGAAGCATTTTTCAACACATGGAAATCTTTCCATTTTTCAGTCTCATTAATACATCTGGCTGAATCCAAAGATACTTGGAATGAAATTAAACTTGCAGGTATCAAAGACTATTTCCAAAAACAATATCCCGGGCTTGAAATTCATTATGATGTGGTAATGAATGATAATCTATTAAAAGGACTTGACAAGTATATCAAAGATAATCAGATAGATATAATAACATTAACTTCCTATAAGAGGAATATATTTGCACGATTATTTAACCCGAGCATTGCTCGTAAAATGATTTTCCATTCTGATACGCCATTGCTTGTTATTAACGGATGATGAGAAAGAACGAAAATAAGCTGTTTACGTTTAGGGAATAATGATGATTCTCTTTTTGTGAGAAAATAAAAAAGAGGCTATACCAATTTTCTATTAAACATAATCATCATTATATAGTTTGATAAAAATCAGAATCATCATTCAAGCTTCTTTATTTGTAAAAATAAAAAGACTATCCCAATTTAAATTTTGGGATAGTCTTTTATAATAACTGACTTAATATAATTATTTCATCATCTTATCGATTTCTTCAAATTCAGGACCCATGTTCAGATTATAGTAAACACGGTAAAGCCCCTGTAACCACAAATCTTTTTGATCAGGTTTCAAAGCTCTGGCTTTTTCGTAGAATGGCTTAGCTTCTTCATAGAATTTCTTCACTGTAGCTTGTGCCTCTGCATATTTAGGATCATTGATATCTGTTGTAGCTTTATCAGCATAATCCTGAGCCTTCATCAAATACACTAATCCTACATTAGAATATGCTTCTGCATATTCAGGATCTGCAGCAATAGCTTTCTTGTAGAACTCAATAGCATTATCATATTCTTTCATATTATGATAAAGATATGCTTTCACATAAAGATACAACTTGTTATTGGCATCAGTAGACAACATTCTATCAGCAAATTCCATAGCTTTAGAAGCTTGGTTAGAGCTAGTATAGTAATCTACCAAATTCGCAAAGAAATAATCATTTCCAGGGAATTTTAAAATACCTTCTTCCAATGATTTAACCCATGCCGCAGTATCACCTTTAGCTTTATATGCATCTGCCATCAATTGCATTGCAAACTTACCGCCATCTTTGTCATCCAATGCAGCAGGAGCATATTTAATAATTGCATCTTTATCTCCTACTCTGTCAGCAGCCAATGTTGCGTAATATGCTATTTGTGCCAAAAGAGTATCTGTTTTAGCCAAATTTTGCTCTGCCAACATAGGATAAGAAGCTGATTCTACGTATGTTGCAAAGAATTGCAAAGCTTCCTTATTCTTATCAAGGTTAAAGAATTGAATACCACCGTTGATCAAATTAGGACGTTCAACCAATATAGTTGAAGCATTTGCTTTTCTATATTTGTTTTTAATTTTACCTTTTTCATTAGGTACTTGAGCTAGATCATCACATTTAGTATAATACTCAAACATTTTTAAAATGCTGTTGTATGCCTTCAATGTGTCAAACGGCTGTTTCAGAACACCTTTCTTATCACGTTCTTCTTCGATAAAACGTTTCTGAATAAATCCAGCAACGTCCCATGTGTCAGGAAGATCCTTGGTCTCAGGGTTCTTAATGGCTTCATTAATCAGCTTTTCAGCTTGATTAAAATTCGGTTTTACATCACTGGCAATGCTTTTGGCTTCTTTTACATTCTTCATTTGAGCGAATGATAAGCTTACGGCCATCAATAAAACCATTGAAAATAATACTCTTTTCATGATTGTTGTTTGATTAATTATTAATATTATGTCTATTCCTCAATTTCGTTGTTATTTTCATTAACATCTGTAGCAGTATCTGCATTGTCAACATCCTGATCAGTAGTCAGATCACTAACAATAGTACCCTCTGCTTCTTCTGCAGGAACTTCATCCTCAAGACTTTCTGTCATTACTTTACATACAGAACCAATCTGATCATTACGTTTTTCAAGATTAATCAGACGAACACCTTGAGTAGCACGTCCCATAATGCGGACATCGGCAACTTTCAGACGGATAGTTATTCCAGACTTATTGATAATCATTAAGTCATTCTCATCGGTCACTGACTTAATTGTTACCAACTTACCTGTTTTTTCAGTAATATTCATGGTCTTTACACCCTTGCCACCGCGATTAGTCTTACGATAATCTTCAATTTCAGAGCGCTTACCATATCCCTGTTCAGAAACAACCATTACGGATTCTGTTTCCAAATCTTTGATACATATCATTCCTATTACTTCATCTTGACCATCATTATCCAATGTAATACCACGTACACCTGTAGCCGTACGTCCCATTACACGAACTGCAGCTTCATGGAAACGAATAGCCCGACCATTGCGATTAGCAATAATGATTTCATTATTACCATTCGTCATTCGAACTTCAATTACACTGTCATCCTCACGAATTGTAATAGCATTTACACCATTCTGACGCGGGCGTGAATATTGTTCAAGCAATGTCTTCTTGATAACACCCTTCTTCGTACAGAATAATACGTAATGACTATTAATATATTCAGTGTCATCCAGGCTCTTAACACGCAAATATGCAGTTACACTGTCATCAGAGTCTATATTTAACAGGTTTTGTATAGCACGTCCTTTGGAATTCTTCGTTCCTTCTGGTATCTCATAAACTTTCAGCCAATAACATTTACCTTTTTGTGTAAAGAACATCATGGTATTGTGCATAGTAGCCGGATATATATGCTCTACAAAGTCCGCATCACGAGTTTCTGTTCCCTTAGAGCCTACTCCACCACGATTCTGCGCACGGAATTCTGTTAATGGCGTGCGTTTGATATATCCCATATGAGAAATTGTGATAATCATCTGATCATCAGCATAGAAGTCCTCCGGATTAAACTCTTCGGAAGAATAAACGATTTCAGAACGACGTTCGTCACCATATTTCGCTTTAACTTCCAATAATTCATCTTTCATCACCTTACGACATACCTCATCATCAGCCAAAATACTTTCCAAATAAGCAATCTGTTTCATGATTTCTTCGTATTCAGCATGAAGCTGATCCTGCATCAGACCAGTCAACTGACGCAAACGCATCTCTACAATTGCACGTGACTGTATTTCTGTCAGATTAAAACGTTCTATCAAACCTGCAATAGCATCATTTGGAGTCTTAGCTGCACGAATAATACGAATAACTTCATCAATATTATCAGAAGCAATGATTAAACCTTCAAGGATATGTGCACGTTCCTTTGCTTTACGCAGATCAAACTGAGTACGGCGGATAACTACTTCGTGCCTGTGCTCTACGAAGTATTTAATCATATCTCTCAGATTCAATGTCTTAGGACGTCCGTGAACCAATGCAACATTATTCACACCGAAGGAAGTCTGCAAGGCTGTCATCTTATACAACTTATTCAGCACTACGCTTGCATTAGCATCACGTTTTACATCAATAACGATACGCATACCGTCACGGTCAGACTCGTCGTTTGCATTCGAGATACCTTCTATTCTCTTATCATTAACAAGATCAGCAATATATTTGATCAGTTCAGCCTTATTAACATTATAAGGGATCTCAGTCACTACGATTTTATCATGTGTCTGTCCGGTTTCAATTTCCGCTTTTGCACGCATTACTACACGTCCACGACCTGTCAGATATCCTTCACGTACTCCGCTGATACCATATATATAACCACCTGTAGGGAAATCCGGAGCTTTGACATAAGTCATCAGTTCCTCTACTGTGATTTCCTGATTATCAATATATGCTTCACAAGCATCAATTACTTCCGAAAGATTATGAGGAGGCATATTAGTTGCCATACCTACCGCAATACCGGAAGCACCATTAACCAAAAGATTAGGAATACGGGTCGGCATCACCTTCGGCTCTGTCAACGTATTATCAAAGTTAGGTTCGAAGTCTACAGTTTCCTTATACAGGTCATCCATCATCGCTTCACCCAACTTGTTTAGACGAGCCTCCGTATAACGCATGGCAGCGGGGCTATCACCATCTACAGAACCAAAGTTACCTTGGCCATCTACTAAAGGATAACGCATTGCCCATTCCTGAGCCATACGCACCATAGCATAATAAACTGAAGAGTCTCCATGCGGATGGTACTTACCCAATACTTCACCCACGATTCTTGCAGATTTTTTATAAGGTTTGTCTGAAGTATTACCCAATTCCATCATTCCGTATAAAATTCTACGGTGAACGGGCTTAAATCCATCTCTAACATCCGGAAGGGCACGTGAAACAATGACCGACATGGAGTAGTCAATGTACGATGACTTCATTTCCTCCTCGATGTTAATCTTTATAATTCTGTCTTGTTCAAGCATTTAAAATGATTATTAATTATACATTGTATGGTCTGTGAAAAACCACGCTAAAGTACTACTTTTCCACGATATACGAAAGTTTTTCCGAAGAAAGTTTTTTTCTGCTTGAAGGACAGTCTGTTTGTCTATATTTAGTTATTAAAATTAAAAATTTCAAGGAGCGAATTGACTTCTAACCATTAATATTAGAAAAAGAAATGAGAAAAAGAATAAATACTACCATTAAGGAGACCATATTTGTGAAAAACAGGGAGTGGTATTTGTTATACCTTATATATATAATACAAAGCATTGTTTTTATGGCACGCCATTTGTAGATATAAGAAATAAAGCAAATATGCAATACAAACTTGATTAAATACGTATATTTGCCAGTAAATAACCCCTTAGAAGAAAAGGAAAAAGTATGAATAATCAATTCTCACAAAGAGTTTCCGACATTATCGTCTATAGCAAGGAAGAAGCTAACCGGTTGAGGAGTAGGCATATCGGACCTGAGCACCTACTTCTGGGAATGCTTCGTGACGGTGAAGGAAAAGCTATCGAGATATTGTCAAAACTCAACACCAATTTAGCTGCAGTAAAGCAGCAGATTGAAGCTCGGCTGAAGACAGAAGCTGATGATATGCTATTGCCTGATGCAGAGATACCGTTGTCTAATGACGCGGCAAAAATATTAAAAATGTGTATTTTAGAAGCACGTGGAATGAAAAGTAATATAGCTGATACAGAGCATGTTTTGTTAGCGATCCTAAGAGAAAGAAACAATATGGCTGCTTCCGTGCTCGAAGCTAATGACGTTAATTACGTGAAAGTGTTGGAACAAGCCACATTGCAACCGGATGTAAATTCCGGTATGGGATTTCCGGAAGACGATGATGATGAAGAAATGTCTTCTCCCCGATCTGGTGGAAGCGGTTCTGAAGAACGCCAGCAACAGGCGCAAACAGCTTCAAAAAAACCGGCCAATGACACGCCTGTACTTGACAATTTCGGTACAGATATGACAAAAGCGGCAGAAGAAGGACGTTTGGACCCTGTGGTAGGCAGAGAAAAGGAAATTGAACGCTTGGCTCAAATTCTGAGTCGCCGCAAAAAGAACAATCCGATTCTGATCGGTGAACCTGGTGTAGGAAAATCAGCAATCGTTGAAGGACTAGCTTTGAGAATTATTCAAAAGAAAGTCTCACGCATCTTGTTTGATAAGCGAGTAGTAGCTCTTGACATGACCGCAGTTGTGGCAGGAACAAAATACCGTGGTCAGTTTGAAGAGCGTATTCGTTCCATTCTCAACGAGTTACAAAGGAATCCGAATGTGATCCTGTTCATTGATGAGATCCATACAATTGTAGGTGCAGGTTCTGCAGCCGGTTCAATGGATGCAGCCAATATGCTGAAACCTGCATTGGCACGCGGCGAAATACAATGTATTGGTGCTACTACCCTTGATGAATACCGTAAGAATATAGAAAAAGACGGTGCTTTGGAACGTCGTTTCCAAAAAGTTATGGTGGAACCCACTACTGCTGCCGAAACTCTTCAGATTCTGCGTAACATCAAGGATAAATATGAAGATCATCATAACGTGAACTATACAGATGAAGCATTGGAAGCTTGTGTCAAGTTGACAGACCGTTATATTACGGACCGTAACTTCCCTGATAAAGCTATTGACGCTTTGGATGAAGCAGGATCACGTGTACATCTGACCAACGTCAATGTGCCCAAGGAAATCGAAGAGCAGGAAAAACTCATCGAAGAAGCTAAAAGCAAGAAAAATGAAGCTGTGAAATCGCAAAATTTTGAACTCGCTGCCAGTTTCCGAGATAAGGAGAAAGAGCTTACGCTTCAGTTGGACGAAATGAAACGGGAATGGGAAAACAGCCTGAAAGAGAACAGACAGACTGTTGATGCAGAGGAAATTGCCAATGTTATTTCTATGATGTCCGGCATTCCGGTACAGCGTATGGCGCAAGCCGAAGGAATTAAGCTAGCCGGCATGAAGGAGGATCTGCAATCGAAAGTGATCGCACAAGATCCGGCTATAGAGAAACTGGTTAAAGCTATTTTAAGAAGCCGTGTGGGATTGAAGGATCCCAATAAGCCCATTGGAACCTTTATGTTCTTAGGCCCGACTGGTGTAGGTAAAACCCATTTAGCCAAAGAATTGGCAAAATATATGTTCGGCTCTTCCGATGCACTGATTCGTATAGACATGAGCGAATTTATGGAAAAATTCACTGTCTCACGTCTGGTCGGAGCTCCTCCGGGATATGTAGGATATGAAGAAGGCGGACAATTAACTGAAAAAGTACGTCGCAAACCTTATTCTATCGTCTTGCTTGATGAGATCGAAAAAGCACATCCGGATGTGTTCAATCTCCTTCTTCAAGTGATGGACGAAGGCCGTCTAACTGACAGTTATGGCAGAATGGTTGATTTTAAAAATACAGTTATTATCATGACTTCCAATATTGGCACCCGCCAGTTAAAGGAGTTTGGACGTGGTGTAGGATTTGCTACACAAAGCCGTCTGGATGATAAAGAGTTCTCGCGAAGTGTTATACAAAAAGCATTAAATAAATCATTCGCGCCAGAATTTATCAATCGTGTCGATGAAATCATAACATTTGACCAACTCTCTTTGGAAGCTATCACGAAAATCATTGATATTGAGCTAAAAGGACTATATGATCGTATTGAATCTATTGGATATAAGCTAGTTATTGATGATGAAGCAAAAAGATTTGTGGCCGAAAAAGGATACGACGTGCAATTCGGAGCCCGCCCTTTAAAACGAGCTATTCAAACTCATCTAGAGGATGGACTGTCAGAACTCATTATAACTTCTTCTCTGAAAGAAAAAGATGTCATTCAAGTCTCTCTGAATAAAGAGAAAGGTGAATTGGAGATGAAAGTTATTGCATCTTGAAAGAAGATTGCTTAAATAAGATAAGTTATAAAATATGCCAGAATGTCAGACCTTAGGGTCTGGCATTTTTTTTGTCTCTATCTGAACAAATATCAATTAAAAACATTCTAATAAATAAACCAAAAAAATATACGTTATTATGCAAAAAGGTAATATTGGGGTTACAACAGAGAACATTTTCCCTATCATCAAAAAGTTCTTGTACAGTGACCATGAAATTTTTCTTCGCGAATTAGTGTCTAACGCAGTAGATGCCACTCAGAAACTGAATACCCTTGCTTCCATTGGAGAGTTTAAAGGTGAACTGGGCGATCTGACAATTCACGTTGAATTAGGTAAAGACACTATTACTATCTCCGACCGTGGTATTGGTCTGACTGCAGAAGAAATAGAAAAGTACATTAATCAGATTGCATTTTCAGGAGCAAATGATTTTCTGGAAAAATACAAAGATGATGCAAATGCAATCATCGGACATTTCGGTTTAGGCTTCTATTCTGCCTTTATGGTTGCAAAAAAGGTTGAAATTATCACCAAATCCTACAGAGACGAAGCACAAGCTATAAAATGGACTTGTGATGGTAGCCCTGAATTCACTATTGAAGAAGTAGATAAGGCAGATCGTGGTTCAGATATCATCTTATATATCGATGACGATTGCAAAGAATTCCTCGAAGAAGCACGTGTTTCTGAGCTTCTGAAGAAATATTGCAGCTTCCTTCCTGTCCCCATTGCATTCGGAAAAAAGAAAGAATGGAAAGATGGCAAACAGATAGAAACCACTGAAGACAATATTATTAACGATACCACTCCATTGTGGACTCGTAAGCCGAGCGAACTGTCGGACGAGGATTATAAGTCGTTCTATACCAAGTTGTACCCGATGTCAGACGAGCCATTATTTTGGATTCATCTGAATGTAGATTACCCGTTCCATCTGACCGGTATCCTCTATTTCCCGAAAGTAAAGAGCAATATTGAGCTGAATAAAAATAAGATTCAATTATATTGCAACCAAGTATATGTAACGGATTCTGTAGAAGGAATTGTACCGGACTTCTTGACTTTATTACATGGAGTTATTGATTCTCCGGATATTCCATTGAATGTATCCCGTTCTTATTTGCAAAGCGACTCGAATGTGAAGAAGATTTCTACCTATATCACAAAGAAAGTTTCCGATCGCCTGCAATCGATTTTCAAGAACGACCGCAAACAGTTTGAAGAGAAGTGGAATGATTTGAAAATATTTATCAATTACGGCATGCTTACTCAAGAGGATTTCTATGAGAAAGCGCAAAAATTCGCCCTTTTCACCGATACAGATAACAAACATTATACATTTGAAGAGTATCAGACCCTTATTAAAGATAATCAGACAGACAAAGATGGAAATCTGATCTATTTGTATGCTAATAATAAGGATGAACAATTCAGTTATATCGAGGCTGCCACCAACAAGGGGTACAATGTTCTGCTTATGGATGGTCAATTAGATGTAGCTATGGTAAGTATGTTGGAACAGAAGTTTGAGAAATCTCGCTTCACCCGTGTAGACAGCGATGTTATCGACAACCTTATCATCAAAGAAGACAAGAAAAACGAGACATTGGAAGGAGAAAAGCAAGAAGCTATCACAACTGCTTTCAAGAGCCAATTGCCCAAAATGGATAAAGTTGAGTTCAATGTAATGACACAGGCATTGGGAGACAATTCAGCTCCGGTGATGATTACTCAAAGCGAATATATGCGTCGTATGAAGGAAATGGCAAATATTCAGGCCGGAATGAGCTTCTATGGAGAGATGCCGGATATGTTCAATCTGGTTCTGAACTCCGACCATAAGCTTATCAAGCAAGTGCTTGACGAAGAAGAAGCAGCTTGTCACCCTGAAGTAGCTCCTATACAAACAGAGATGAATAGTGTCAGCAAGCGTCGCAATGAACTAAAAGACAGCCAAAAAGACAAGAAGGAAGAAGATATTCCTACTGCAGAGAAAGATGAATTGAATGAGCTGGATAAAAAATGGGATGAACTGAAAAATAAAAAAGAAGGCATCTTTGCAGGATATGCCAGCAACAACAAGGTAATCCGTCAACTCATCGACCTGGCTTTATTGCAAAACAATATGCTAAAAGGTGAAGCTCTGAACAACTTCGTGAAGCGCAGTATTGAGCTGATTTAATACCGCCCCTTTATTTATAACATAAATCAATGAAAGAGCATTCAACACTAAAACGTGTTGCAATGCTCTTTTTTCATCATAAAACGAACGCTAAAATATCGATAAATTGGAAAGTATTGTATATATTTGAACACTAAATGATAAATACTTCAATTGTTTGATTTGGGTTATGAGAAAAATACTTTTAGTGTTAATTGCTATATGGTTATTCATGCCGACTGTCTGTGCCCAAAAAGTAGGTCTTGTCTTAAGTGGTGGCGGTGCCAAAGGATTGACACACATCGGCATCATTCGCGCCTTAGAAGAAAATAACATTCCTATCGATTATATTACAGGAACTTCCATGGGAGCCATTATCGGCTCTCTTTATGCGATGGGGTATTCTCCTGATGATATGGAAGAATTATTGAAGTCAGAAGACTTTAAAAGATGGTATTCTGGACAAATAGAAGAGAAATACGTATACCACTTCAAGAAAAATGTCCCGACACCGGAGTTTTTTAATATCCGTTTCTCATTCAAAGACTCATTAAAAAACTTCAAACCACAATTTCTGCCCACAAGCGTAGTAAATCCCATACAGATGAATCTGGTTTTTGTAGATTTGTATGCACGCGCTACAGCTTCGTGTAAAGGCGATTTCGACAAGTTGTTCGTTCCTTTCCGATGCATAGCTTCTGATGTCTACAATAAAAAGCAACTCGTAATGAGAAACGGAGATTTGGGAGATGCCGTCCGAGCTTCCATGAGCTTTCCCTTTATGTTTAAGCCTATAGAGATTGACAATGTGCTGGCATATGACGGAGGGATCTACAATAATTTCCCAACAGACGTTATGAGAGACGATTTTCATCCGGATATTATAATTGGAAGTGTGGTATCTACAAACCCCACCAAACCCAAGGAAAATGACCTCATGAGCCAGATAGAAAACATGGTCATGCAAAAAACCGACTATTCTATTCCGGATTCAATGGGTATTCTGATGACATTCAAATATGACAATGTCAGCTTGATGGATTTTCAGCGAATAGATGAATTGCATGATATCGGATATAACCGAACCATAAGCATGATGGATTCTATAAAAAGCCGTATACAAAGGAGGGTTAATTTGGATAATATACGTTTGAGAAGAATGGTATACCGAAGCAACTATCCGGAATTACGCTTCAAAAACATCATTATTGACGGAGCCAATCCCCAACAACAGGCATATATTAAAAAAGAATTTCATAGCTCTGACAATAAGGAATTCACTTACGAAGACTTGAAAGAAGGCTATTTCCGGCTGCTTTCAGACAACATGATTTCCGAAATCATCCCGCACGCCGTATATAATCCGAAGGACGAAACGTATGACCTGCATTTAAAAGTCAAACTGGAAAATAATTTTGCCGTACGATTAGGTGGGAATATTTCCACGTCCAACTCGAATCAAATTTATCTCGGGCTCAGCTATCAGGATTTAAATTACTATGCGAAAGAATTTCTTTTTGACGGTCAACTCGGGAAAGTCTATAATAATGCACAATTCATGGCTAAGATCGACTTTTCTACTGCGATCCCGACCTCTTACCGCTTTATCGCATCTATTACTACTTTCGACTATTTTAAGAAAGACAAGTTATTTTCCAGAAATGACAAGCCAGCATTTAATCAGAAAGACGAACGCTTCCTTAAACTTCAGGTAGGGCTACCGTTCCTTTTAAGTAAACGAGCTGAATTTGGAATAGGAATCGCCAGAATAGAAGACAAATATTTCCAGAGAAATATCATCGATTTTGAGAAAGACAGATTCGACAGAAGCCGTTATGATTTATTCGGCGGCTCTATCAGCTTCAATGGAAGCACACTTAATTCACGGCAATACCCGACACAAGGCTACAAAGAAGCTCTTGTTGCACAGATATTCATGGGACGGGAAAGATTCTATCCAGGTGAAGAGACCAAAGGAGTTCAAATAAATAAAGAACACCATTCCTGGCTGCAATTATCATATATGAAAGAAAAATACCATACGATGAGCGAACACTGGGTTTTGGGATGGTATTTAAAAGCTTTGTACGCTTCCAAGAACTTTTCCGAGAATTATACGGCGACTATGATGCAAGCAGGTGAGTTTTCACCTACTCTACATAGTAAACTCACCTATAATGAAGCTTTCCGCGCCAATCAATTTGTGGGAGCCGGCATTCGTCCCATCTATCGTCTCAATCAAATGTTCCATCTGCGAGGTGAATTTTATGGTTTTATGCCTATATATCCGATTGAAAGAAACTCATTAAATAAGGCATATTATGGAAAAGCCTTCTCTAAATTCGAATATTTGGGAGAAATTTCTGTTGTGTGTCAATTACCGTTCGGAGACATCTCTGCTTATGTAAATCATTATAGCTCACCGAGAAGGGAGTGGAATGTCGGGTTAAGTATCGGTTTCCAACTGTTTAATTACCGTTTCATCGAATAATTTTCTACAAAAAAAAGTCGCCGAATGCTTGCTAATTCGGGAAAAGTACGTATCTTTGCACCCGTTAAAACGAAACAATGGTCGCGTAGCTCAACTGAATAGAGTAGCTGACTACGGATCAGCTGGTTACAGGTTTGAATCCTGTCGCGATCACTTTTTCGGAAAAACAGAATGGCCGCGTAGCTCAACTGAATAGAGTAGCTGACTACGGATCAGCCGGTTACAGGTTTG